>JAIEQO010000933.1 GCA_019747655.1 Gemmataceae bacterium
AGGAAGCCGACCTTCCGGCCGCCGGAGTTGATGAACTTCTTGTCGGCCGGGAGCGGCTGGCCGGCGAACTTGGTCAGGGCCGGCTTCGGGTCGAACGTGTCGACCTGGCTGGGGCCACCGTTCATCGTCAGGAAGATGCAGGCTCTGGCCTTAGCCGGGAAGTGCGGCTTCTTCGGGGCCAGCGGGCCCGGGGCGGGGGCTGGGGCCGCCGGGTTGGGGAAGGCGAACCCGTCCTCGGCCAGCAGCGCCGACAGGGCCAGCCCGGCGACCCCGCCGCCCATCTCCCAGACGAACTCCCGCCGGGTCCGGCCGCACGGGAACAGGCGTGGGGTCATCGCCGGCCCTCAGTCCAGGTAGACGAACTCGTTGGTGTTCAGGAGCACGTGGCACAGCGACGCCAGGGCCTTCCCCGCCGAGCCGAGCCGTTTGGTTTGCTCGGCGAGATGGCGGTCGGCGGCGGCCCGTTCCGCCGGGCGCGGGTCCCGGCCGAGGGCGAACCGCCACGCCGCCCGGACCCGGTCATCGCCGCTGCACCGGGCCGCGAGCGCCTCGCTCTGCTGGTGGACGAGCGGGTTGTTCAGCAGGGCCAGCGCCTGCGGGGCCACCGTCGTCACGTCCCGCTTGCCGCACGGGAGCGTCGTATCCGGGGCGTCGAACGCGGTCAGGGTCGGCGGCAGGAGGCCCCGCTTGACGAAGGCGTAGAGGGTCCGCCGCCGTTGGTCGTCGGCCGGCGACGGTTTGTACTCGTCCCCCTTCCGGGACCAGCCTTCGAGGGCCTCGGGGCTGATGTCCGGGACGAAGCTCGGCCCGCCGACCACCGACAGGTCGAGCCGGCCGGACGCGGCCAACAGCGCGTCCCGGAGTTGCTCGGCGTCGAGCCTCCGCCGCTCGGCCCGCCACCAGAGCCGGTTGCCGGCGTCGACCCCGGCGTACTCGCCCTGCTTCGGGTGGACTGATGACTGCTTGTAGGTCTCGGACAGGACCATGAGTCGGTGGAGCGGCTTCGTCCGGCCGCCGTTGGCTACGAACTCGGCCGCCAGCCAGTCGAGCAGTTCGGGGTGGGTGGGTTTCTCCCCGGTGAACCCGAAGTTGTCCGGCGACCGGACCAGACCGGCCCCGAAGTGGTGCTGCCAGAGGCGGTTCACCCACACCCGTGCGGCCAGAGGGTTTTTCGGGTCGGTGATCCAGTCGGCCAGGGCCAGCCGGCGGCCGGTGGTCTTGGCCTCGGCCGGCGCGGCCGACACAACCTTGTCCAGCGCCGGCACCAGTGACAGGAAGCCGAACGCCACCGGCTCACCCGGCCGGTGGGGGTCGCCCTTCTTGAGCAGCCGGAGCGGCGGCGGGCTGGCCGATTTGTCCGTCCAGCCGAGGAGGTCGTAACCCAACTGCTCTTTGGTGGGGCCGCCGAGCAGGTCCCGCGGCCCGGGGCTCACCGGCCCGGCCCAAAACGCGGCCGCCAGCCGGTAATAGTCCCGCTGGGGGACCGGGTCGAACTTGTGGTCGTGGCAGCGGGCGCACTTGACGGTGACGGCCAGGAACGCCGTGGTCGTCGCCCCGACTAGGTCTTCGAGCCGCTCGTAGGTGTACTCGTCGGGGTCGTTGGGTTCGTCGTTCCAGGTGCCCAACCGGAGGAACCCGGTGGCGGTGACGGTCGCGGTCGACCGGTCCGACAGTTCGTCGCCGGCCAGTTGCTCGCGGACGAAACGTCCGAACGGCTTGTCGGCGTTGAACGCGGCGACGACCCAGTCGCGGTACTTCCAGGCGTGCGGCTTGGTCTGGTCCCGCTCGTACCCGCAGGTCTCGGCGTACCGGGCCACGTCGAGCCAGTGGCGGGCCCAGCGTTCGCCGTAGTGCGGCGACGCTAGGAGGCGGTCGACGGCCCGCTCGTAGGATGCCGGGGACGGGTCGGCGGCGAAGACGTCCAGTTCGTCGGCGGTCGGGGGCAGACCGGTCAGGTCGAAGGTGAGCCGGCGGAGGAGGGCTCGCGGGTCGGCCGGCGGGGCAGGGGCCCAGCCCTTCTCGGCGAGCTTCGCCCGGACGAAGGCGTCGATCGGGTTGGCGTGCCCGGGCGGTGGGACAGGCCGCGTCACCGGCCGGAAGGCCCACCAGTCGCGGCCGCCGCGGCTCTCGGTGGTCCGCTCGTCCCGGTCGAGGGTGCGGCCCTTCGGCCACGGCGACCCGGCCGCCGCCCACGCCGTCAGGGCGTCGGCCTCGGCCTTCGGCAGTGGCTGGGGCTTCCCCTGCTTCGGCGGCGGCATCTCGCCGGCGGCCACCTTCTCGGCGATCAAGTCCGCCGCCGGGCCGGACCGCCCGCCCTTCGCCAGCCCGTCAGCGGTGGTCAGGTCGAGCTTACCCGACGGGTCGGCCCCCGAGTGGCACTCCAGGCACCGCCGTAGCAGCACCGGGGCGACCTCGGCCTCGAAGTCCGGGCCGGCCGCGGCCGCCGGCGCGGGGGCAAACAGGATGACGCCGACGGCGAGCCGGGCGAGGGTCATGGCGGGGCCCGTGGGGTCCGCCCCCATCCTAGCGGCCGGTGGCCCGGGACGCACGCGGAAAGTCGCCGGCCTCACTTCGCCCCGAGCGCCCAGAGGTGACGCTGGGTGCGGACAAACAGGGTGCCGCCGGAGATCGCCGGGGTGGCCAGGCAGTTGTCGCCGAGGGCGTTGACGGCCAGCAGCTCGAACTCCGGCCCGGCCTTCACCACCCGCACCTCGCCCTGCTCGGAGGTGAGGTAAATCTGCCCGTCGGCGGCCACCGGGGAGGCCGTGTAGCTCCCCCCGCCGGCCCGCTCCTTGTACACCTCCTTGCCGGTCGCCGCCTCGTAGCAGGCCAGGATGCCGGAGTTCGAGCAGGTGTACAGGTGCCCGCGGTACAGGATCGGGGTCGGCATGTACGGCCCGCCCCGGAGTTTGCCCCAGGCGACGGACTTGTTCTCCTTCTCGTTCTCTTTCAACGAGATGTCGCCGGTCGCCCCCGGGCGGACGGCGATGATCGGCTGGATCGGCCGGTTGCCGCTGGAGATGAACGCCAAGTCCTTGCCCAGCACCGGGGCCGGGACCGTCACCTCGGACTTCTTGGCCAGCCGCCACAGCTCCGCACCGGTGGCCGGGTCGTACCCCCGGGCGTACTGGGCCGCGTTGGTGACGATCTCGGTCCGGCCCGGGGTCCGCCAGACGACCGGCGAACTCCACGATGGGATTTCGTCCCGCGGGGTGGACCAGACCTTCGAGCCGTCCGCGAGGCTGAACGCGGCGATGAACGAGTCCCGGCTGAGGTCGCACTGGAGGATGCAGTTGCCCTCGTGGATCACCGGCGAGCTGCCGAACCCCCACTCGTACTCCCGGTCGAGGGCGAACGACGAGTCGAGGGTGCTCAGGTCCCGCTTCCAAAGGAGGGTGCCGGCGAAGTCGTAGCAGTACAGCCCCTCCGGGCCGAAGCAGGCGACGACGTGCCGGCCGTCGGTCGCCGGGGTGCAGTTGGCCTGGCTCCCCTTCAGGTGCCGCTTGATCTTCGGCACCCCCTCGAACGCCGTCCGGGTCCACAGGACCTTGCCCGTATCACGGTCGAGGCAGAGGACCTGCCAGGTGTGCTTGCTGGTGTCGTTGACCGACCCCACGTCGCCGTAGTTGCCGACCCGGACGGATTGGTCCGGCTGGCCGCTGCTGATGGCAGTCGTCAGGAACACTCGGTCGCCCCAGACGACCGGGCAGGAGTGGCCGAGGCCGGGGATGGGCGTCTTCCACCGGACGCCCTCGCCGCTCTTGCCGTCCCACGTCACCGGTGGGCTCTGGCCGTCGGCCACCCCGGTCCCGTCCGGCCCGCGGAACGACGGCCAGTTGAGCGGGACGGCGGCTTGGCCGCGGGCGGCGACCACCGCCGGGGTCGCCTTGACCACCGGCTCCTTGAACCGGGTGAAGGTGTACTCGGCGGTGAACCGCCGCATCGTAATGCCGGTCAGCTTGCCATCCTTCGTTTCCACCCGGTAGCTGGCCCCGGCGACCCCGAGCGGGGCAAACGTGTCCGGGCCGGTCGGCCGGACGACCCGGCCGCTGATGACGAGCCCGCCGTCCTTGACCGCAACCGTCAGCTTGGCCCCGCCGTCGCTGTCGTAGGTGCCGGCCCAGTCGGCCCACCGCTTCCGGTCGGCCTCCGGGGCCGGCGGCAGCGCCTTCGCCCCGGCCTTCTCGAGTACCTCTCGCAACTTCTCGTTCGACTTGGTGGTGAGGAACAATGCCTGGTCGCGGGCGTCCTGGCCGGTCTCGGCCAAGCCCAGGACCGCCTCGGCCATCGTCACGTTCCCGACCCCGGCGGCCGCCAGGAGGGCGGCGTCCACGTCCTTCGCCCCGGCCTTGATAAGGAGTTTGACCACGTCGAGCTTGAGCCCGCCGGCGGCCGAGGTGAGCGGCGTCTGATACCAGATGTCGTCCCGGGCGTTGACATCGGCTCCGGCCTTGACCAGCAGCTCGACCACCTCCGGCTTGCCCTTGCCGGCGGCGATCCACAGGGCGGTGACGCCGTACTCGTTCCGGGCGTTCACGTCGGCCCCGGCGTCGAGGGCGGCCCGCACCGCCTTCGGGTCGTCGTTACGAACCGCAGCCCAGAGGGCGTCCCGCTTCGGGTCGGCGGCGGCCGTGATCAGCCCGGTCAGGGCCATAAGTAGGAAGGCGGCGGTGATGTTACGGGGCGTCATGGCGGCCTCGGGCCTGGGAGGGGTCGCCCGTCGAGTTTACCCGCTGGCGCCGCGGCCGCAACCCACCGCCCTCCGTCACCCGGCCCGACGGCCCGCACGGGCGAGTCGGGGGACGAGCATCGGCACCCGGTTGCGGTACGCGGCGTACTCCGGGTGGGCGGCGACCAGGTCCCGCTCCTCCCACCGGATCGCGGCCAGGATGTACGCGGCCATCCCAGCGGCGAACAGGAGGTGAGAAGCGGTCATGGTCGGGGCCGCCCAGAAGGCCAGGAGCCAGCCGACGTAGAGCGGGTGCCGGACCACCCGGTACGGCAGGGGGGTGGCGAACCGGACCGGGGTGTACGGCCGCCCGCGGAAGTACAACCACGCCTGCCGGAGACCGAACAGGTCGAAGTGGTGGATCAGGAAGGTGGTGGCCAGGACGGTCAACCACCCGGCCGCGGCCAGGGCGAACACGGCCGCCCGGGCGACCTCGCCCCGGACCTCCCACACCACCCCGCCGACCGGCCGCCACAGGGCGAACAGCGCGGCCAAAGCCAGGCTCGACAGGAGCACATAGGTAGCCCGCTCGGCGGCCGACGGGACGTACCGGGTGAGCCAGCGCTTGAACGCCGGGCGGGCCATCCCACTGTGCTGGAGGGCGAACAGCCCGAGCAGCCCGAGGTCGACCGCAAGGGCGACCCAGATCGGCCCGTCCGCCGGGCCGTCCAGCCGGTTGGGTGTGGCGAACCCGGCCACGAACCCGATCGCGTACAGGAAGGTGGCCAGGAACAGGGCATACGCCACTACGGCGTACACCAGGACCAACACACGGCCGATCATGTCGGGGCTCCGGGGGAACGGTGCGGGGCCAACCCCCGCCACCAGCCCATGCGACAGCGGCCCGGGAATCACGTCACCCGGGGCCGGCTTTTCGCGGCCGGGATGCCAAGCTGCTTGCACTCGCCGGTCCGGCCGGGGATACTACAAAGGTCCCGCCTGCCGGGCCCGATCGGCCCTCGACTGCATCGACTCGTGGCCGTCCCCCGTGGATTCGCTCGGAGGAGGCGGACCGGTGATCCGTGGACTCGCGCTGGCCCTCCTGCTCGCCCCGGCCGCCGCCCGGGCCGGGGACGACCCCCGGCCGTCGCCGGAGGGCGTCGAGTTCTTCGAGAAGAAGGTCCGCCCGGTCCTGGTCGGGCACTGCTACTCGTGCCACTCGGCGGCCGCCAAGAAGGTCCGCGGCGGGCTCCTGCTCGACACCCGTAATGGGGTGCTCAAGGGGGGCGACTCCGGCCCGGTCGTCGTCCCCGGCGACCCGGACAAGAGCCCGCTCGTCCAGGGCGTCCGGCATGCCGACGGGGCAGCCGCCATGCCCCCGGCCGGGAAGCTCCCGGCGGCGGCGATTGCCGACCTCGAAGCCTGGGTCAAGATGGGCGCCCCCGACCCGCGGACCGGGGCGAAGGCGGCCGGCCCGCCGGACCTGGCCACCGCCCGGACCCTGTGGGCCTACCGCACGGTCGCCGTCCCGACCGTGCCGACCGTCTCGACTCCGAATCACCAACTCCGAAACGACATCGACCGGTTCGTCTTCGCCAAGCTCGAGGAGAAGGGGCTCACGCTCAGCCCGCCGGCCGACAAGCGGACCCTCATTCGCCGGGTGACGTTCGACCTGACCGGCCTGCCGCCCACCCCGGAAGAGGTCGATGCCTTCTTAACCGACGACTCGCCCGGTGCGTTCGCCGCCGTGGTCGACCGGCTGCTCGCCTCGCCGGCCTACGGCGAGCGGTGGGGCCGGCACTGGCTCGACGCCGTCCGGTACAGCGACACCGCCGGGGACAACTCCGACTTCCCGATCCCCCAGATGCACCGCTACCGGGATTGGGTGATCGGGGCGGTCAACCGTGACCTGCCCTACGACGAGTTCGTCCGCCAGCAGCTCGCCGGCGACCTGATGCCCGCGGCCGACCCCGCCGACCGGCGGGCCAAGCTGGTCGCCACCGGCTACCTGGCCAACGCCCGCCGGTTCGGCTCCTACGACGACATGGGGACCGAGCTGCCGTACCCGTGGCACCTGACCATCGAGGACACGATCGACAACCTGGGCCGGACCTTCCTCGGGCTGACGGTCGGCTGCGCCCGCTGCCACGACCACAAGTTCGACCCGGTTTCCCAGGCCGACTACTACGCCCTGTACGGGTTCTTCCAGAGCACCCGCTACCCGTGGCCGGGGATCGAGCTGGACCAGGTCCAGCGGGACCTCGTCCCCCTCGTGCCGCCGGAGGCGGTGGCCGCGGCCGAGGCCGACCGGGCGGCCAAGCTGGCCGGGCTGACCGCCGCGGTCGGGGCGGCGAAAACCCGGAAGAAGTGGGCCGAGGTGGCGGTCAAGGCGGCCGAGAAGGGCGGCGACCCCGGCAAGGTGGTCGTCGCCAAGTGGACGCTGCACGCGGCCGGCAAGCGACTGGAGGCGGCCAAGCGGGCGAAGGCCCGGGTCGAGAAGGAGCCGCTGACGTACCCGACCGCCTACGCCGTCGCCGACCGCCCGGCCGGGGGGAAGCGGAAGGCCGGGAACGCCTGTATCCAGAAGGGCGGCGACCCGGACCACCCGGGGGCCGAGGTCCCCCGCCGGTTCCTGTCGCTCTTCGGCGGCCAGGCCCTCCCGCCCGGCACCGCCGGGAGCGGCCGGCTTCAGCTCGCCGAGTGGATCACCGACGCCAAGAACCCGCTCTTCGCCCGGGTGATGGCCAACCGGGTCTGGCACCACCACTTCGGCCGCGGGCTGGTCCGGACGCCGGGGAACTTCGGGGCCCTCGGCCAGCCGCCGACCCACCCGGAACTGCTCGACCACCTCGCCGTACGGTTCGTCGAGGGCGGCTGGTCGGTCAAGAAGCTGCACCGGTACGTCCTGCTCTCGGCGACCTACCAGCAGGCCGGCGGGGACAACCCCGAGGCCGCCCGGGTCGATCCGGGTAATGACCTGCTCGGGCGGTTCGACCGCCGGCGGCTGGACGCCGAGTCGATCCGGGACGCCCTGCTCGCGGTCACTGGGTCGCTGGCCGGCCCGCCGGACGGGCCGCACCCGTTCCCGTCCCCGACGACCTGGAACTTCACCCAGCACAACCCGTTCAAGGCCGTCTACGAGACCGACCGCCGCAGCATCTACCTGATGACCCAGCGGATCCAGCGGCACCCGTTCCTCGGGCTCTTCGACGGGGCCGACACCAACGCCGGGACCACAGCCCGGGTGACCAGCACCACCCCGCTCCAGGCCCTGTACCTGATGAACGACCCGTTCGTTCACGCCCGGGCGAAGGCCCTGGCCGGCCGATTGCTGGCCGACCGGGACACCGACCCGGACCGGGTGGACCGGGCCTACCGGCTTCTCTTTGCCCGGCCGCCGACGGATGCCGAGGCGGAGGCCGCCCTCGGCTACCTCGGCAAGGTCCGGGACAAGCTGGCCGGGGGGACGCCGACCGACCGGTTGAACGCCCGGGCCTGGGAGAGCCTGGCCCGGGCCCTGTTCCTGAGCAACGAGTTCGTCTACGTCGACTGAGAGGCCGCCATGCCCGGGTTCCAGACGCACCCCACCCGCCGGGCCGTCATCCGGTCGGCCGTCGGCGGGGCGCTCTTGCCGGCGTTCGCGTCGCAACTCCTGGCCGAGGGGAACCCGGCCCCGCCGGCCGACCCGCTGGCCCCGAAGAAGCCGCACTTCGCCCCGAAGGCGAACCGGGTGATCGTCCTGTTCTCCTCGGGCGGCGTGTCCCAGATGGACACGTTCGACCCGAAGCCGAAGCTGATGGCGGCCGACGGCAAGCAGTTGGGTGCCGGGGGCGGGCTGTCCTTGCAACAGAAGCCGCTGTTGCGGCCGCGGTGGGCGTTCAAGCCCGGCGGCAAGTGCGGCACGATGGTCAGCGACCTGTTCCCCCACCTCCGCGACCGGATGGACGACATCTGCCTGGTCCGGTCGATGTCGACCGACAACAACGAGCACTACCAGGCCAGCCTGGCGATGCACACCGGGTCGTTCTTCGTCGCCCGGCCGAGCCTCGGGGCCTGGGTCGGCTACGGGCTCGGGACGGTCAACCGGAACCTGCCGGCGTTCGTGGTCATCGCCCCGCACCTGCCCTACGCCGGCGGGCAGGTGTGGGCCAACGACTTCCTCCCGGCCCACTACCAGGGCACCCGGGTCGTCCCCGGGGCCGACCCGGTCCCGAACGTCCGCCCCCAGCCCGGCCCGGCCGGGCTCCAGGAGCTGGAGCTGGGGCTGGCCAACAGCCTGAACGCCGCCCACCTGGCCGCCCGCCCCGGGGACACCGACCTGGCCGCCCGGGTCCGGTCGTTCGAGACCGCCTTCCGGATGCAGGCCGAGGCCCCGGAGGCGTTCGACCTGTCGAAGGAAACCGACGAGACGCTGGCCCTGTACGGGGTCGACCGCAAGGACACCCGGGGCTTCGGCTGGCAGTGCCTGATCGCCCGCCGGCTGGCCGAGCGGGGGGTCCGGTTCGTCGAGCTGATCGACACCGGGTCGGCGAACAACTGGGACTCGCACGGGGACATGGGCGGGCACGAGCCGCTGGCCCGGATGATCGACAAGCCGGTGGCCGGGCTCTTGGCCGACCTGAAGCGGCGGGGGATGCTGGCCGACACCCTGGTGGTGTGGACGACCGAGTTCGGCCGGACCCCGGGGGTGGACGGGGAGAAGGGCCGGGGCCACCACCCGGCCTGCTTCTCGTCGTGGCTGGCCGGGGGCGGGGTGAAGGCGGGCGTCGCCTACGGGAAGACGGACGACATCGCGGCGACGGTGGCCGAGGACAAGGTCCACGTCCACGACTTCCACGCCACCATCCTGCACCTGTTGGGCCTGGACCACGAGAAGCTGACGTACCGGCACGCCGGCCGGGACTACCGGCTGACCGACGTGTCCGGGACCGTCGTGCGGGGCGTGCTGGCCTGACCGCCGGCCGAGGAGTCCGGCGGTTTTCCGCACCCCCCTCCCCCCCTTCGTTTTTTGCGACCCCGCCCACCACCGCTTTTTTGCCACGATTCCCAGCGTTTCCGCACCGGGCGTGCTCGGCGGGGCCTGTCACGGGCGGCAACGGACCGCGTCGGAACCGGTGGCCGGTGAACCGTTTAGGTTAGACCCCAACCGATGCCGTATGCCGCCACGGTGCGGCCCCCGGGTTCGACCCGGAGGCTGGCCGGCCGTCGTGTTCGCCTCGCGCCGCATCGGACGCCTCCCCGACACACCCATCGTGATAGTAAACCCCCGTCCAGTATTTGTCGAGGTCAGTCGGCCGGGTCGTTACAATCCGGGCCGACCCCCGGCGGCCGCGCAGGCTCGCGCCCGGCCTCAGAATTCGGCTCCGGGGAGGAATCCGGCCCGCCCCGTTCGGACTTTTTCGTGATTCCACCGAGTTTGTCGTGAACGCGGGGGGCCGGCGGGCGTTGACCGGGTGCTGCCACGTCGGAACGCGGTCCGGCCGATCGGACCGCCACTTCACCACCGCAGGAGGGGTCCGCATGTCCTCCGCCGCCGTCCGCGCCGCCCGCCGGGCCGCCCGGGTCCTGACCGCCCCGTTCCGGGCCGGGACGACCAGCCCGGTCCGCCGCAACCCGCTCGGGGTCGAGCTGCTCGAGTTCCGGGAGACCCCGGCCACCTTCCGGTGGCTGGGCGGGCTGTCGAACAACTGGGCCGGGTACGCCCAGAACTGGACGACCGTGGCGTCCCCCGGCGGGCCGCGGAGTTTCGTCCTGCCGGGGTCGGCCGACGACCTGCGGTTCGACGGGTCGATCTCCAACCAGCCGGCCTTCTCGCTCGGCTACAACACCTCGACCTACAGTTCGATCAGCCTGGTGAACAACTACACGGCGACGGTCCAGACCGGCACCGCCCTGACCTACACGAACTTCACCCTGGACGCCCCCGGGACGTACGACCCGATCGCCGACCAGACGGTCACCGGGGCGTTCACCTGGAAGAAGGGGGACCTGGGCGGGAACGGGCCGGAGATGACCATCCGCGGGACGACCGCCACCATCACCCCGGGGACCGGGGTGAACGGGACCCTCGAGTCCGGGGTCGGGCTGACCTTCGCCGGGAGCGTCGTCGCCACCATCTCGACCGGCACCCTCCAGTTCAACAGCACCCGGACCATCACCCTCACCGGCTCCAGCAAGCTATCCGCGCTTGACGCCAGGCTCCGCCAAGGGGTGCTGAGGAACGCCGGGGCAATCACGCTGTTGCCCGGGGGCTTCCAGGTGTTCGAGGCGAAGAACCTCGACTCCGATCTGGGCCTAGATGTCCAAGGGGGAACGGCCCACATGCTGGGTGGCGGGACGGTTAAGTTCACTGGGGCGGTCGCCGGCATCGACATGGTCAACGTGCAGGTGTCCGACGGGGCGCTCGTGATCGAGAACGGCACCACCCTGGAGGTCGGGGTGGACGCGCAGGGGGATGACAAGTGGGTCCACGTTACCGGCGGCAAGCTCGCCAGTAGGCCGGTGAACCAAGCGGTGCAACCGGCCGCGGTGATCAAGGGGCGGCTGGTGATGACCGGCGGCCAGGTCGTAGTCAGCGACGGGAGCTATACCCCTCAAATCCAGGGCCATAGGTACGCGACGCTTCGCGTCAACGGTACGATCCACTGGACGGGGGGGACCTACAAGCCGTCCACCGACCCCGCCAACGGGGCAACGGCGAGCGATGTCTGGGAGGCCACCAAGCTCTTTATCATCGGCGCCGGTGCCGTCATCGATCCCACCCCGGATGTCGGGCCGATCACCAACACCTACGCCGTCCTGAAGGCCGGACTGGGTATCACCGGCGACGGTCAGAACCCGGTAATGCCGCAGTTGGACGAGTCGTGGCGTTGGGCGAACGGTACGGCGTTCGGCCAGAAGACGTGGTCGATCAACCGGCGGGCGCCGGACTGATCGGCCGTAGTGCAGCACCGCAGTGAGGAGGTTCGAAGTGAGTCATCTCGTCTTGGGCGCGGCCGTCTCTATCCTCGTCCCGTCGGTTGGGTTGGGCGGCCCGCCGGCCGTCGCCCCGCCGCCGAGGCCGGCGGCCGAGCCGGTGGGGCGACGGCCGGACCGGCGGACGACGGTCGAGGGGGTGGTGACGGCGGTGGACGGGACCTCCGTCACGATCCGCGGGTTCGACCTGCGGTACACCGACATCGGGCGGCGGAACCTGTTCCTGGTGTCGGTCGGCGGGCGGCCGCCGGTCCTCTGCGTCAAGGTGGAACAGACCCGCCACGTCCTCGCCCTCACCCTGCCGACCGGCGAGGTCATGTACGTCCAGCGGGCCGCCCTCCCGGCCCGCCGGTTCCCGGTCGACCGGGTGCTGGCGGCTGGCGGGTTTCACGAGGAGGAAATGCTCGGGAGTACCTACCGGCTGGCCGATGTCCGGGTCGGGGACGAGGTGACGCTGTGGCTACAGCGGGACGGCCCGGAGGGGGTGTGTCGGGCCGTTCAGATCGAGCGGCGGCCCGGCGGCCGGGTCCCCCCGGCCCCGGGCGAACGGCCGGACGACCCGGACCCGTACCACGCCTGGGTTAACGCTTACCAGGACTGGGAGGAGCGAGGCATCCCGCTCCCGGACAAGTACGACCCCGCGAAGCTGAGTGAGCAGGCCCAGCGGGTCGGACTCCAGTTGCGAGCAGCACAGGCCGCCCGGGAGCGGCTCGCCCCGCCGCCCCGGCTGGCCAAGCCCAAGCCGCCGGGCCGCTAGCCGTAACCGCTGTCGTTCGCCCACCCGGGCCGTCCCGCACCCCGCGGGGCGGCCCGGCGTCGGTAGATGGCCGCATGACCCCGGCGTCGTCCGCCCGCCCGCTCCCCGGCCCCGACCGGCCCCCGCCGGCCGGGCGGACCCGGGCCCCACCCGGGCACCCCAGATGCGGCCAACACCTCGGACAGCCCGAAGGTTTTGTTGCGTACTCCGATCGGCGTCATCGTGCGGCCCGATTGTTCGGCTCAACCGACGGTCGCCACCAGCCGGCCGCGGACGGCCTCGTCCGGGCGGTCGAGCCGGTAGCGGCGGGCGGCCCCGACGAACTCCCGGAACAACGGGTGCGGGCGGGTCGGCTTCGACTTGAACTCCGGGTGGCACTGGACCCCGACGAACCACGGGTGGTCCGGCAGCTCGATCGCCTCGACCAGCGACCCGTCCGGGCTGGTCCCGCTGAACACCAGCCCGGCCGCCGCCAGCCGGTCCCGGTAGGCGTTGTTCACCTCGAACCGGTGGCGGTGCCGCTCGCTCACCACGTCCGCCCCGTAGGCCTCCCGGGTCTTGGTGCCGGGGGTCAGGTGGCACGGGTAGGCCCCGAGCCGCTGCGTCCCGCCGATGTCCGTCACCCCGACCTGCTCGCTCATCAGGCAGACGACCGGGTGCGGCCCGGCCTTGTCGAACTCGGTCGAGTTGGCCCCGTCCAGCCCGGCCACGTTCCGGGCGAACTCGATCGTCGCGCACTGCAGGCCGAGGCAGATGCCGAAGAACGGCAGGCCGGCCTCGCGGGCGTACCGGATCGCCTCGACCTTCCCCTCGATCCCCCGGCTGTCGAACCCGCCCGGGACGAGGAGGCCGTCGACCCCGGCCAGGGCCTTCGCCGCCAGTTCCGCGTCGGCCAGCCGCTCCGACTCGATCCGGACCACCTTCACCTTCGCCCCGTGGTGGATGCCGGCGTGGTCCAGGGCCTCGTACACGCTCTTGTAGGCGTCCCGGTGCTTCACGTACTTGCCGACGAACCCGATCGTCACGTCCTGCTGGGGCCGCCGCATCCGCTCCAGCATGGCCCGCCAGTCGTCCAGGGCCAGCGGCTGGGGCAGGGCCAGCCCGAGCTTGCTGGCGATCAGCTCGTCCACCTGCCGGTCGGCGAACCCGAGCGGGACCTCGTAGATGCTGAACTCCTTGTCCTTCTCCTCGATCACCGCCCGCCGCTCGACGTTACAGAACAGCGCGATCTTCTCGCAGTCGGCCTCGGGGATTTCCCGCTCCGTCCGGCAGATCAGCACGTCCGGCTGGATGCCGATCTTGCGGAGTTCCATGACGCTGTGCTGGGTCGGCTTGGTCTTCAGCTCGCCGGCCGCCTTCAGGAACGGGACCAGGGTGAGGTGGATGAACAGGCAGTTCTGCTTGCCCACGTCCAGGGCGAACTGGCGGATGGCCTCGAAGTACGGCATCCCCTCGATGTCGCCCACGGTGCCGCCGATCTCGGTAATGACCACGTCCACCCCGGGGGCGACCAGCTTGTTGATGCAGGCCTTGATCTCGTTGGTGACGTGGGGGACGACCTGGACGGTCTTCCCCTTGTACTTCCCCTGCCGCTCCTTCTGGATGACCTGCTGGTAAATCTTGCCGGAGGTGTAGTTGCAGTCGCGGTTGAGCGGGGCGTCGGTGAACCGCTCGTAGTGGCCGAGGTCGAGGTCGGTCTCGGCCCCGTCGTCGAGGACGTACACCTCGCCGTGCTGGTACGGGCTCATGGTGCCCGGGTCGACGTTCAAATAAGGATCGAGCTTCTGCATCCGGACGCTGAGGCCGCGGCGTTCGAGCAACAGGGCGATCGACGCCGAGGTGAGGCCCTTGCCGAGCGAGCTGACCACCCCGCCGGTCACGAAAATGTGCTTCGCCATGTCGGTGCGAACCCTTGGCAACCGGAGGGGGTCGGCCGGAGACGCCCGGCCGGAAAGGAGTGCCCAGGGTCAGTATATCGGCGCGGGCCGGACCGACCAATGAGGGGGAGGGCGGCGGCGGCCGCCCGGCCCGTCAAGCCGCCCGGCGCACCTCCCCCTCCCGGTACGCCCGGACGAAGGCGGCGTAATCGGCCGGGGTGTCGACCCCGCGGTGGGCGTGGTCCACGACGCCGACGCCGATCGTGCCGCCGGTGCCGAGGACGCGGAGTTGTTCGAGTTTTTCGGCTTCTTCGAGCGGGTGCGGGGGGGTGGCCGCCAGCCGCAGGAGGAACGTCCGGCGGTAGGCGTAAACCCCGAGGTGCTGGAGGAACCGGGTCGGCCGGGCGGCGAGGTCGGGCTGGCCGTCGCGGACGAACGGGACCGGCGACCGGGAGAAGAGCAGGGCCCGGCCGCGGTCGTCGCACACCACCTTGACCACGTTCGGGCTGAGGTACGACTCGCGGTCCGGGAGCGGGACGGCGAGGGTGGCCATGTCGGTCGCCGGGTCGGCGAGCAGGCCGGCCAGTTGGTCGATCGCGGCCGGGTCGATCTGCGGCTCGTCCCCTTGCACGTTGACGATCACGTCCGAGCCGAGTTTGGCCGCGACCTCGGCGACGCGGTCGGTCCCGGACGGGTGGTCGGGGCGGGTCATGACGGCCCGGCCGCCGAACGACTCGACCGCCGCCCGGATGCGGTCGTCGTCGGTGGCGACGACGACGAGCTTGGCACACCTCGCCCGGGCCGCTTGCTCGTAGACGTGCTGGATCAGGTACTTCCCGGTCTCGCGGAGGAGCGGCTTGCCGGGCAGCCGGGACGACGCAAACCGGGCCGGGATGACGACGGCGACGCGCACGGGACCGACCTCCGTGTCGGGTGAGGGTGTGGCGGGTTGTACCGTCCGGGAGTGACCCGTTACAAGCCCACCCACCCGAGGGGTGGGTCGGCCCCTACCGCGGCTTGTGCGGGTCGGCGGACTTGGCGGCCGACCCGCGCTGGAGGAAGGCGTTGACCCGCTGGCGGAGCTTGCGGTGGGCGGCGGTCGGGCCGTTGGCCAACAGCAGCGCGTCGCGGACGTTCAGCCCGGGGTCGGGGAAGGGGAGGCGGGCCAGGGCGGCGTCGAGCCCGCCTTCGAGGAGGTACTTGGCGTCCGGCCGGGCCAGGACCTCGATCCCGAACCCGCGGAGGGCTTCGAGGTCGCGGTAGAAGCCGCGGATGTCGATCCGGAGGCGGGTGAGGAGGTGGCGGCGGGTCTGGGGGCCGGCCCCGAGGAGGGTCAGGAGCTTGTACAACCGGGCGGCCCGGGGCGCGGTGAGGGCGGCCGGGGCGGGCGGCTTGATCCTCCCCATCACACGTCCTGTCCTGGCCGGGCTGCGGGCCGCCGCGTCCTCCGTGCCGGGGCCCCGGGCGGGCCGGCCCTCCGCTGGCCGGCCGGTCACAGGCGTGATGGTAGAGGCGGGCGCGGGGGAAAGCAAGCACCGATCCGTGCCGCTACTTGCCCCACCGGTAGGCGGTGATGCCGTTCAGGTCGCGGACGAACAGCTCGTCGCCGGCGACGGCGAGGTGGGCCCAGGTCTCGCCGGTCCCGAGCTTCCGCTCGTCGAGCAGCTCGAACTCCTTCGGGTTGGCCTTCACCAGGTAGAGGGTGCCGCGGTTGTCCAGGCCGAGGAGCTTGTCGCCGTTGGCCACCAGACTCCAGTAGTCGCCGAACCGCTTGTCGGTGCCCCAGGCCTCCTTCCCGGCGGCGAGGTCGACGCAGACCAGCCGCTTGTCCTTGCCGAGCAGGTAGGCGTGGCCATTAACGATGACAGGCGAGGTCATGTGGCCCTCGTACTTGAAGCCCCATGCGGGCTCGGCCGCCAGCCCGTCGCCGGTCGATTCGACCTTCACGAGTTGCGTGTTGCCGCCGTAGGTGCTGGTGAACACGCCGTCGCCGACCGGGACCGGGGTGAGGATGTTCATCCCGCGGAACGACGGGATGTCGCGGGCCCAGAGGGCGGCGCCGGTGGCCGGGTCGACCCCGGCGAGCTTCGTGCGGGTCTGGACGACGAGCTGGTCCCGGCCGGCGAACCGGGCGAACACCGGGGAGGAGAAGGCCGACCCGTTCATCCCGCCGCCGTCGGCCAGCGACCGCCATAAGACCTTGCCGGTTTTCTTGTCGACCTTAACCAGCCCGCCCCCGGCCTGGACGTAGATGCCGTCCGGCCCGACCAGCGGCGAGCAGACGAACCCGAAGTCCGGCAGGGGGGCGGAAAACTCCTTGACGAAATCGACCCGCCAGCGTTCTTTCCCGGTGGCCGCGTCGAGGGCGACGAGCACGTCCCGGATGCCGGCGACGTAGAGGGTATCGCCGTCGAGGGCCGGGGTCGAGCGGATCCAACTGCCGTTCCGGTCGGCGAAGAACGGGACCTTCATGGCCCCGGCCCACTCCGTCTTCCACACCTCCTTGCCGGTCTTCCGGTCGAGGGCGGTGACGACCTCCCGCTCCTTGTTGACCGTCTCGGTGACGAACACCCGGTCGGCCGAGACGACCGGCCCGGAGTAACTCGGGCCGAGGTTCTCGACCCGCCAGAGGGTCTTGAGGGCGTCGCCGGAGACCTTGTCGGGCCAGGCCGGGCCGGGGGCGATGCCGTCGCGGGCCGGGCCCCGCCACTGGGGCCAGTCGGCGGCGGGGAGTGTGAGTGCGAGGGCGAGCGTAAGGAAAACCGAGGCCGGAACGCGGGGCATCGGGCGTTACCTCGTGAGGTGATCGGACCCGACCGGCGTGAGGGCCTTACGGAGCTTGTCCAGGGCCGACACCTGGACCTGCCGTACCCGCTCCTTGGACAGCCCGAGGTCCCGGCCGACCTTCTCCAGGGTCGGGCTCGGGGCCTGGCCGTCGCCGCCGAACCGCCGGGCCAGGACCACCTTCTCCCGGTCGGACAGGAGCGGGTGGTCGTCCCGCAGGTACTCGTCGAGCCGGAGCGACCCGGTGGACGCGAGCTGGTCGCCGGACGGGCGGGGCCGGGGCTCGCCGTCCGGGAGGGCGTCCAGGGAGAGGGCCCGGGCCAGCCAGTCGGCCGACAGCCGCTGGCACATCCGGGACAGGGCCCGGACCAGGCAGGTGTAGGCGTAGGTGCTGAACCGGATGTCGAGCCACGGGTTGAACGCGGCCACCGCCTGGATCAGGACGATGTGGCAGTCGCCGATCATGTCGTCGGCCCGGCTGGAAGTGGCCATCCGCCGGCGGACCGCCCGGTAGATCAGCTTCCGGTTGCCGAGCACGACCCGGTCGCGGAGGGCGAAGTAGGTGGCCTGCCACCGGGCCCGGTCGGCCGGCGTGCGGGCGGCGTGCAGCCGGTGGGCGGCGTGGTGCATCCGCCGGGCGTGGTCCCGGGTGGCGTCGTCGGGCATGTACCGGCTGCTGTAGTCGACCGGGTCGTCCAGGAGCGATTTGGCGGCGAACGCTTTCGTCGCGTCCGGCCGGTCGAACGCCGGGTGGTAGACGTAGCTGGGCAGGGCGGCCGACCGCGACACGCGTCGGGTGTTGGGGGATACGGGCTCGCGCATCAGCCGCCTCCGGGAGCGAATGCTGTGGCGTCGGGCCCGGTACCGGTGGGTCCGGCGGGGACGATCCGGACGAGGTGAAAACGTCCAAAACGTCCGATCTGCGGATAGTGTTGCCATCCACCGGTGTGCCGTCAAGGGTGTGGACAAAGTGTGGCGTGTAATTGAATCCGAAGTCGATGTCTCATCAGCGGATAAAAATCTTGACGGGCCGGGCGTATTTGATCCCGGCTTAGTTCGCCGGCTATACTCGTTGTGTACCGATCGTACCCCGTTCGTGAACCGCATGAAACGGCCGGATAACGAAGCTGGGGCATCGTCCCCCGACCGGTACGTGAGCACCGCCCGGGCGGCCGAGGCCCTCGGCGTGAGCGTCACCACGGTCAAGCGGTGGGTCGACGGCGGCATCCTGCCGGCCCACCTCACCGCCGGCAATCACCGGAAGGTGCTGGTGGCCGACGTGATGCGACTCGTCCGGGAGGGTCGGCTGCCGCGGGCCGACCTGAGCCGGCTCGTACCGCGGGCCGTCGCCCCCGACCCGGACTTGCTGGCCGGCGAGCTGCTCGACGCCGCCCGGGCGGCCGACCACGACCGCATCCGCCAACTCGTCCACGCCGGCTACCGGTCCGGGCTGCCGGTCGAGACGCTGGCCGACCGGGTGGTCGGGCCGGTCATGCGGGAGGTCGGGCACGAGTGGCAGGCCGGGCGGGTCGATGTCGGGCACGAGCACCGGGTCACGCAGGCGGTGGTGTCGGCCTTCTACGAGCTGAAGGCGGCCCTCCGGGCCCACGCCGATGTCGACCGGCCGGTGGCCGTCGGGGGTGCGCCGGAACACGACCACTATGTTCTGCCGAGCCTGCTGGCCAAGATGACGCTGCTCGACGGCGGGTGGGACGCGGTCAACCTCGGCCCGCACACCCCGATGGCGGCCTTCCGGGCGGCCCTCGACGACCTCCGGCCGGCGCTGGTGTGGGTGTCGGCCACCCACGTCGTCGACCCGGACCGGTTCCTGGAGGAGTACAACGCCCTGTTCCGGGAGGCCGACGCCCGGGGGGTGGCGGTGGCGGTCGGCGGGCAGGGGCTGACGGAGGGGCTGCGGACGCGGATGGGGTACACGACCTACGGCGACGGGCTGACCCAACTGGCGGCGTTCGCCCGGACGCTCTACCGCCGCCCGGGCCGGCCGCGGCGGGGCCGGCCGCCCCGCGGCGGTGAGCCGGAGGCGAACTGAAGGGGCTCAGGGCGCGTCCGGCCTGGCGGCGTACCCGCACGCCCGGTCGAAGTGGTCGGCCATCCGTCACCGGTTGAGTCTCGACCGGCGGCGGATCAGCTCGTCCACGATCGTGCCGATTAGGAGCGTGGTCCCGATCACCACCGGGATGACGGTGCTCTTCTCCCCGCGGAAGTTGACCAGCTTCTCGATCACCGGTAGGACCATCGCCCCCAGGACCATCCCCACCGCCGTCCCCTCGCCGCCCCGCAGGCTGCACCCGCCGAGGACCGCCCCGAGGATCGCGTACAGCTCCAGCCCGGCCCCGGCCGTGTCCGCCTGGTGGGTGTTGATGTCCAGGAACAGGAGGATGCCGCCGAGGGCCGCCAGGGTCGAGCAGATCACGTACACCGCCGCCCGGTGGCGGTCGACGTTCACCCCGGCATACCGGGCCGCCTGCTCGTTGTACCCGATCGCGTACCAGTACCGGCCGTAGGCCGTCCGGTGGAGGAAGAACCCGACCACCGCCGCCAGCCCGAGCAGGAGGGCGAACATGGCCGGGAAGACTAGCGCCCCCTTCTCGTCCTTCCCGACCAGGTAGAGCGTCATCGCGTCCAGGGACGGGGCGAACTCCGGGTGGGCCTCCGTCACGGATTGCGCACCGACCACCGACCCGATCATCCGGGCCGCCCCGCGGAAGATGAACATGCCGCACAGCGTCACGAGGAACGGCTGGAGCTTCAGTTTCGTCACGAGCAGGCCGTTCACCAGCCCGACCGTCGCCCCGAACAGCAGCACCAGCCCGGCCGCCGGCAGCGGCGGGATGCCGTAGTCGGTCATCAGGACGCCGAAGAGCACCGTCGAGCAGCCGACGACCGACCCGACCGACAGGTCGATCCCGCCGGTGATGATGACCAGGGCGGCCCCGAGGGTGACGACCCCGTACCGGCCCTGGATGTTGGCCAGGCTGGTCAGGCTGCGGGTGCTGGTGGCCGCCGGGTTCGACTCGTACAGGGCCGCGTACAGCACCACCAGCAGCCCGACCACGCCGAGGATTCGGGTCACGTCGCGGTCCCCCCGGTCGCCAGGTGCATCACCGCCTCCTCGGTCAGCCGGGCCCGGGGCAGCTCCCCGGCCACCCGGCCCTCGTGCATCACCACCACCCGGTCGCTCATCCCGAGCAGCTCTTCCATGTCGCTGGTGATCATCCAGACGGCCACCCCGCGGCCGGCCAGCTCGTCCACCAGGGCGTAGATTTCGGCCTTCGCCCCGACGTCGACGCCCCGGGTCGGTTCGTCCAGGATCAGCACCCGCGGGCCGCGGGCCAGCCACTTGCCGTACACGACCTTCTGCTGGTTGCCGCCCGAGAGCAGCCCGGCCGGCTGGGCGGCCGACGGCGTCTTCACCCGCAGCCGGTCGATCCACGTTCTGTGCAATTCGGCCTCGGCCCGCCGGCGGACCCCGAGGAGCGACCCGAGCCGGTCGAGGTTCGGCAGGCTGAGGTTGAACCCGACCGCCGCTTCCGTGACCAGCCCGTGCAGCCGGCGGTCCTCGGGGACGAGCAGCAGTCCGGCGGCGATGGCGTCGGCCGGCCCGCGGACGCGGAGGTGCTTGCCGTCGAGCCGGAGTTCGCCGGCGGTCAGCGGCCGGACCCCGAACACGGCCTCGGACAGCTCGGTCCGCCCGGCCCCGACCAGCCCGGCCATGCCGAGGATTTCGCCGGCCCGGACCTCCAGCGACGCCGGCACGTCCGGCCCGCCCCGGTAGCGGACGCCGGCCAGCGTCAGCACCGGGGCCCCGCCGACCCCGGACCGCTTGTCCTTCGGGTAGAACTGCTTCATGTCCCGGCCGACCATCAGCCGGACCATGTTGTCGTGGGTGATCTCGCCCTTGGCCAGCTCGCCGGCGTTCTTGCCGTCGCGGAGGACGGTGACGCGGTCGGCGCAACGGGTCACTTCGGCCAGCCGGTGGGAGATGTACAGGACCGACACCCCGTCGGCCCGGAGGGCGTCGATGACGGTGTAGAGCCGTTCCGTTTCCTTCTGGGTCAGACTGGAGGTCGGCTCGTCCATGATGAGGACGCGGACCGCGGTGCCGAGCGCCCGGGCGATCTCCACGAGTTGCTTCTCTCCCGGCGGCAGCAGCTCGACCCGCTTGCGGAGCCGGTCGGCCGGGAGCCCGACCCGGGCGAGCAGCCCGGCGGCCCGGTCGGCCATCGCCCGGCGGTTGAGGACCCGCAAGCCCCCGCCGCCGGTCGGCTCGCGGCCGAGGAACAGGTTGTCGGTGACGGTCAGGTTCTCGGCGAGGTTCAGCTCCTGGTGGATCAGCACCACCCCGGCGGCGGTGGCCTCCCGCGGGCCCGGGAACTGGACCGGCTGGCCGTCGAGTTCCACCGTCCCGGCGTCGGGCTGGTACACCCCGGCGATGATCTTCATCAGGGTCGACTTGCCCGCCCCGTTCTCCCCGACGACGGCCAGCACCTCGCCCGGGGCCAGGGTCAACGACACCCCGTCCAGGGCCACCACCCCGGGGAAGCGTTTGCCGACGGCGGTGGCGCGGAGGCGGGGGGTGGCGGGTGGGGCGGTCATGGCGCGGGAGCTTTTCCCGGACGGACCCGGGGCTCCCGCCCCGGGCTACGAACGGTCGCCCCTCCGGGGCGAGGACAAATCCGGTTGCCCGCCGCGGAGCGGCGATCGTCCGTTGCCCGGGGCGGGAGCCCCGGGTCGAGAGGGTCGGTCGGCTACTTCTTGACCGACGCCATCTGGTCCTTGAGCGCCTGCTCGTAGTCGGTGGCCTTCGGGAACTTGATCTCCAACC
>JAIEQO010000316.1 GCA_019747655.1 Gemmataceae bacterium
CGTGCCGCTTGGCCATGGCGGGGACTCCTTCCGCCGGCCAGTGTACGAGTTACGCCATCCTGTCAGACAGGACCTAGACATCGGTGAGCCCACCTGACAAGGTCTGGGATCGTGAGAGCCGGCGGACTGGCTGATTCAACCCGCCTGACGGGAAGGGCGTGTCGTGTGGGGCCGGTCCGAACGGCCGATGCGGTGCAAACCTTGACGCGGCCCCGGGCCGTATGTCGATGACAAGAAGCGGGGTCGACCGTGCGGCGACTTGGATCCGGTGAACACCGTTGCGGTCGCATGGACCGGAGGCCGCGATTCCCTCACCGGCCTTCCGGGACGGCCGATGTCACGAGGCCGACGCGCGGCGTTTGCGGGAGTCCGGACCCCGTTCTCGACCGGCCCGGGGACCAGGCGGTGGCATGGGCTACGCGGTCAAAGAGATTTACTACACCCTCCAGGGCGAAGGCGCGAACGCCGGCCGGGCGGCGGTCTTCCTCCGGTTCACGGGCTGCAACCTCTGGTCCGGGCGGGCGAAGGACCGGGCCAACGGGCCGAGTTGCTCGCGGTGGTGTGACACCGACTTCGTCGGCACCGACGGCCCCGGCGGCGGGCGGTTCACCACTCCAGAAGGCCCCGTCGCCGCGGTGGTCGACCGGTGGCCCGTGGCGTCCAACGGCCGGCCGCTCGTCGTCTGCACCGGCGGCGAGCCGCTGTTGCAGTTCGACGCCGTTCTCGTCACCGCCTTCCACGCTGCCGGGTTCGAGGTCGCGATCGAAACGAACGGCACCCGCCCGGCCTGGACTGGGTGTGCGTCAGCCCGAAGGCAGGGACCGACTTGGTGATGCGGCGGGGGGACGAGCTGAAGCTGGTGTTCCCCCAACCCGGGGCGGAGCCCGGGCGGTTCGAGGGGCTCGACTTCCGGTACTACTTTCTTCAGCCGATGGACGGGCCGGACCGGGACCGGAACGCCCGGAGGGCGGTCGACTACTGCCTGGCCCACCCCCGCTGGCGGCTGAGCCTCCAGACGCACAAGTACCTCGGCATCCCGTAAGGCGCGTTACGGGCGGAGCCGTCCCGCGGCCCTCGCAACATCACTTCATCTTCGACGGCTCCGGCAGACCGACTACCCGGCATAAGTGCTTGAACACCTTCTCGGCCGAATCGGTCGTGTTGTTGAAGACTTAGCCGAAGCCATCGTCCGCGTCCGCCTTGGTGGACTTCTTCATCATCAGGTCTTGCCACTCCGTCGAGTCCGCCGGGTCGTAGTCCGCCCGGGCCAGGGAGTCGAGGAAACCTAATTCGGCGTCCGCCTGCCAGCTACAATTTTTCCCGGCCTCGAACCCGAGCCGCCCGAGGGCGTCGAGGAAGATGGCCGAGAAGTGGACGGTTTTCTTCCTCCGGTGTTCCTGGAGGTACTTGGTGCGGTCGGCCTGGGTCAGGTCCGGACGGGTCCACTTCTCGCCGAACAGTTGCTGCGCCTTCTCCCAGCACGCCCGGACGAACTCGGCCCGGTCCGGGACCGGCCCGAACACCTCGTCGGTCGACAGCTTGATCGGGTTCTCGATGTCGATCACGGACAGCGAGTACGCCCGGGTCAGCGTGCTCAGAGTGAACACCCGGGGCGAGTTCAACCCGATCGACTTCGAGTCCTCCTCGATGTACTCCGGCTTCATGAACGCGATCCGCTCGCGGACCTCCGTCAGCCTCCGGATCACCGGCGAGTAGCTCTCGTACTTGATCAGTCCCTCCTTACCGGCGCTCTGGTTCAGGGCGTTCCCCTCGATGTACAGCCGTTTCTGAGCGTCCGCGTCGAGGCCGGTCGCGGCCCCGTCGGCACCGATCCCGCCCACGTAACAGATGAACGCCAACTGGTTGTCGGTCAGGAACATCTTCATCTTCTCCCGGAATGCCTTCTCCAGCTTCAACTTGTGCATCTCGTCCGTCGCGTCCTCGCCCTGCTTGGACGGCTTCTTGATGTCCCGCTCGTGCTTATCGATCTTCTCCTCGACGGCCTTCTCCAGGCTGTACAGCCCGACCAGCCGGCCTTGCCCGTCCCCGACGAAGAAGACCGCCTCCTTGTGCCCGGTCTTGGCCGTCAGAACAGCGAACCGGGTGTCCCCGTCGCCGTCGTCGTTCGGCAGGAACTGGACCTTCGCTCCCTTTAACTGGATCGGCACCATCAGCCGTACCGTGCCGAGGAAGCCCTCGCCATTCATCCCCTGGTCGTTCAGGATGATGGCGTGCCGGTAGAACTTGACCAACTCCACCATGCGGGGCATCGTGTGCACCTTGTCGCCGTCGAGCAGGTCCATCGTCGACCGCTCGTCCTTCCCGCAGGCGAGTGACCGCTGGGCCTCGTCGGGAAGTGCAAGGACCGACCGCCCCACAGGTCGGCGGGAGCCCGGGCCATGGAACGGCCCGCCCTCGGTGTCAGCGGCCGGCGACCGCCGCAGCCTTTACATTGGCTCGCAGGCAACACTCGTGGGAGGACTCGGGTTGGGTAACCTGACCGCATACCTCCAGCAAGAGTTCCACCGGCTGCGGCCGGCGGGCTGGAACTGTGTCCCCGAAGCCGGACTGCTACCGGCCACGTTGGCCGGCCAACTCGGGTACGAGCCACGAGCGGATGTGGTGTTGTCGAACCCCGCGGCGAATGCCCGCGTGTGGGTCGAGTTCGAGGTCAGCCGTGCGGACCCCGTGGCAAACCACGCGAAATTCGCTACCGCCCACTTGTTCCACCCTCAAACGCCCGCCGACCACTTTGTCGCCATGCTCAGCCCCCACATCGACCGGGGCCGGCGCAACCTGTCGGCGGCCGCCGTGCGGTTGATGCGACGGGTGGGGATGAGCGCGTTCCAGACCACTCTACTGCCGCTGGCGACCCCGTCTGAGGTAAAGCGGCTCAATCACCTCTCGCCCGACGCGTTGGCCGCCGAGCCGTTGGATATTGGGGCCGAGGTCGAAAGGGTGCTGACCGTGATCGCTCCGGTCGGGCGGTGGGGTCGTGTGGATGTCCACCTCGTCGGCGACCTGTTCGAGGTGGTCCAGAACCTCAGGGGCTGGAACGACGACCTCCGGACCGAGGGCGGTCGCCGCGCTTGGGGCAAACGGGCCGTCACCTACTTCGTGTACGACCCGACGACCGGCTCGTTCGCCCCGTCCAAGTTCTGCGCCTACACGCCGGTGCTCCCGGAGGCCGACTGGCATCGCATGACCGCCGCGGCGTATGCCGACCTGAACGACGGGACCCACGTGATGGACGGTCAGCGGGCCTGGAAACATCTCACGCAGTCACTCGGAATGCGGACGGCCACGGCACCCGAGGCCGGACGAGTCGGCGCGGAGTTCGACCGCTGGCTCGACGAACACACCACGGCTGTAACCGTTCGTGGTGGAGTACCGACCTTCATCGTACCGCCAAGCTGGTACGCACCGCTCCCGACGTAAGGGGGGAGTTCCGACCGTCGGGCGGAGTACGCGGTTGGGCAGTGCCGGCGGCGCAGTGATAGAGACCTTCCCAGGGTCACGCCCATCAGCCACTCGATGTCTTCACCCTGAACGCGGAGGAGCTGGCCGCGGTCGCGGACATCTCCCGCGTCTCCCGGGACGACGCCGGCAAGCTGATCGGCTACCAGCGGCCGGAGGTGAAGCGGCACGTCAACGACATCGTCGCGTACCTGGACGGCGACCGGGTGATCTTCCCCAACCCGATCATCCTCGCACTCAGCTCCCGGGTGACCTTCACCCGCAGCCGGGGCCCGGAGGTGGACGACGGGCTCGGCGCCGCCGGCGTGCTCGAGCTGCCCTTGCCCCGCGGCGGCGGGGCGAAGCCGGCGTGGATCGTCGACGGCCAGCAGCGGGCACTGGCCCTGTCCCGGAGCCGCCGGAAGGACCTGCCGGTACCGGTCAACGGGTTCGTGGCCGACGAGGTGGACCTCCAGCGGGACCAGTTCCTCCGGGTCAACAACACCCGCCCGCTGCCGACCGGGCTGATCACAGAACTGCTCCCGGAGGTGTCCACGAACCTGCCGGCGCGGATGGCGGCGAAGAAGATCCCGGCGGCCATCTGCGACTGGCTCGACCGGGCGGCCGAGTCGCCGTTCCACGGCCTCATCCGCCGCGCGTCGGACGGCGGCCGGAAGCCCTCCGCGGTGGTCGCGGACACGTCGCTGCTCAAGGCGATCGAGGAGAGCCTCTCGTCGGCGTCCGGGTGCCTGTTCCCGTACCGCAACATCGCCACCGGCGAGACCGACGCCGACGGCATCACGGCCGTCCTGGTCGCGTACTGGACCGCCGTCAAGCGGGTGTTCCCGGACGCCTGGGGGAAGCCCCCGGCCCGGAGCCGGCTGATGCACGGCGCCGGCATCCGCGCCGCCGGCCGGCTGATGGACCGGGTGATGGCCGGGGTCGACGCCCGGGGGCCGAAGGCCGCCGACCGGGCGGAGCGGGAGGTCCGCCTCGTCGCCCCCGTCTGCCGGTGGACCGCCGGCGAGTGGGAAGGGCTCAACGACCTGCCCTGGGACGAGGTCCAGAACACCCCGCGGCACATCCGGGTGCTGTCGAACCACCTGATCCGGGCGTACCTCCAGGCCAAAGGGGTTGCCGGATGAGGTTCTTCTTCCCCGACGCCCACGAGCTGGTCGACCCCGGGTACGACTTCGCCCGCCGGCACGACCCGCCCCGCGGCGTCGGCCAGCAGGACGGCCGGTACGCGCACGAGCTGCTCGACCCGGCCCCGTATGACGGCATCCTCCTGTCCCGGGGCGTGATCCAGGGCAAGGGGTCGGACGCCGACGGCCGGTTCCGGGACGCCAAGTACAAGTTGTCCGAGCAGCAGCGGCTGTACCGCGTCGGGGCCCGCGAGTTCTTCCGCGCGGGGGGCCGCCCGCTCCTGTTCGTCGGCGACTGCGGGGCGTTCTCGTACCGGGCCGAGCCCGAGCCGCCGTACACCGTCGACGGCGTCGTCGGGTTCTACGAGGCCTGCCGGGTGGACTGGGGCGTTTCGGTCGACCACGTCATCCTCGGGTACGACCACCGGCTCGATTCCCGGACGCCCGGCGGGGAGGTGCCCGCGGACTGGAGGAGGCGGCAGGAGATCACCATGACCCTGGCCGGCGAGTTCATCCGCCGGGCGCGGGCCGGGCGGCACGCCTTCGAGCCGGTCGGGGCGGCCCAGGGGTGGAGCCCGGGGTCGTACGCGGTCTGTGTGGCCGACCTCCAGAAGATGGGCTACCGGCGGGTCGCGCTCGGCGGGATGGTGGCGCTCAAGTCGGCCGAGGTGCTCCGGGTGCTGGCCGGGGTGTCCGAGGTGCGGCGGCCGGAGACGGAACTCCACCTGCTCGGCCTGAACCGCCTGGACCACGTGGCGGCGTTCCGCCGGTTCGGGGTGACCAGCTTCGACAGCACCTCCCCGCTCACCCAGGCGTTCAAGGACGACCGCGACAATTACTACACCCCGGGCCGCACCTACTCGGCCGTCCGGGTGCGGATCGCCGACCCGAAGGTGACCCCCGAGCTGCGGCGGCTGATGGCGGCGGGCGGGCTGACCCAGACCGACGCGCTGCGGCTGGAGGGCGAGGCCTGGGCCGCGGTGCTGGGGTACGCGGCCCGCCGCGTACCGTTGGAGGACGCGGTGGCCGCGGTCCTGCGGTACGAGCGGCCCTTCGGCGGGCACCCGGCGAACGCCGCCCGGTACCGGGAGACGCTCGCCGACCGGCCGTGGGAGACGTGCGGGTGCGCCGTCTGCGCCGCCCTCGGGGTCCACTGCGTGCTGTTCCGCGGGGCCGAGCGGAACCGCCGCCGCGGCTTCCACAACCTGTCCGTCACCCACCGCGAACTCCGGAAGGCGCTGGCCGCCGGGGGCGAGGCCGCATGAGCCCGGCGAGCCGCCGCGCCGACCGTCCGACGCCCACCGGGCCGGGGCCGTTGCGGCTCCCGGCCCTGCGCATCCGGCAGGGCCGGGACCGCGTCCTGTACGCCTTCGCGGTCGACGGCAAGCGGGTCGACGAGTTCGCCGCCGTGTCCCGGATCGGCCGGGACGAGGGCCGGCGGGTCGTCGGGTACCAGCGGCCGGAGGTGGTGTCGCACATCGCCGAGATCCGGGCCTACCTGGAGTCCGACGACCCGATGCTGCCGAACGCGGTGATCGTCGCGTTCGACCCGGCCGTCCGGTTCGAGCCGCGGAAGGGGTCGACCGCCGACGGCCCGACGGCGACGCCGGGGGAGCTGGTGATCCCGCTCCCCGCCGGCCCCGGCGGCCGCAAGCCGGGGTGGGTCGTGGACGGGCAGCAGCGGCTGGCCGCCATCCGCGAGGCCGCGGTCGGTGACTTCCCGGTCTGGGTGGTGGGGTTCGTGGCGGGGAGCGACGCCGAGCAGCGGGAGCAGTTCATCCTGGTGAACAACACGAAGCCGCTGCCGAAGGGCCTGGTGTACGAACTGCTCCCGGCGACCGGGGGCCGGCTGCCGACCGCCCTCGACCGGCGGCGGCTCCCGACCGCCCTGCTCGACCGCCTCAACCTCGACCACGGTTCGCCGCTGAAGGGGAAGGTCAAAACCCCGACCATGCCGGACGGTCTGATCAAGGACAACTCGCTGATCCGGATGATCGAGAACAGCCTGAGCGACGGCGTATTGTACCGGTTGCGGGGGGACGACGGCGCGGCCGCGTCCGGCCCGATGCTCGGGGTGCTCAAGGCGTTCTGGGCGGCGGTGGCCGCCGTATTCCCCGACGCATGGGGGCGGAAGCCGAGGGAGTCCCGGCTGCTGCACGGGGCCGGTGTGATCGCCCTCGGCTTCGTGATGGACGCGATCGCCGACCGGGCGCGGGAGGCCGGCCCGCCGACGGAGGCCCGGTTCCGCGCCGACCTGGAGCCGCTGAAGCCGGTGTGCCGCTGGACCGAGGGGCACTGGGAGTTCGGCCCCGGCCACCTGCGGAAGTGGAACGAGGTCCAGAACACCCCGAAGGACATCCAGGTGCTGGCGAACTACCTGCTGGTGCAGTACAAACAACGCGTGTGGAATCGGGCCGAGTAGCCGTTGGGAGGTTCTCGGTGTTCGAACGCATCAGGTCGATGATCGGGCTCGGGGCCGGCTCAGCGGTTGCAACCGCCTCGACGCTCACCGGGAGTAGCCCGATGGCGGATACGAAGACGGAGTTCGAAAACCTTCCGGACAGCCTGCTCTGGCTGGCCGATGCCCCAATGTTCATCGACGCCGATCAGATCGGCCGGTTCTACGACTCGGTCGTCCGGCCGGCCAACGAAGAGGGAACCACGACGTACTCGGCGAGCGAGGAGGAACTCCGCGAGTTGTCAACCCGATTCGGGACCGGGGTCAAGGTCGGGCTGGGCGGGCTATTCTCATTCCTCGGGATCGGGGAAGCGAACGCCAAGGCAGAGGCCGGCGTCCAGCGGAGACGCGGGGGCAAGTCCGCGAAGGGGACGACGATCGAGTTAAAGCCGATCCAGACCCCGCAGCGGCAACTCGTCCAGCTCACCGCCCACTACTTACTCACCTATCCGGACCGGTTCTTCCCCGTCGAGAACATCCGTGCCGCACAGTGCCGTCAAGCGGGCGGGTGCTGGACTGACGATGTTATCAAGGGCGTACCCCGCGTCCTCGCCTTCCTGAACCTCCCGAGCTTAGCCGAAGCCGAGCCCGATTGCCCGAAAACGACGCTGATCCCGATCGCCGCCGAGTTCGCCAACGGGACGGTCGTCACCTACTTCGACAAGTTCCAGCCGAAGCCCGGCGGGCCGCCTTGCCCGCCCCACCCGGACATCTCCGAACCGGCGACCTACGCGGCCGGGAAGAAGGCGTACTGGAAGTGGTTCAGCGACCACTTCCAGCTCCAGCCATCGATCAACCTGATCGAAGAATCGGTCCGGGAACAGAAGTGCCGTGTCCAGTGGATCGACTTCCGGGTGCCGATTTCGGACGAAGGTGACACGCTCCACCTGCACATCGTTGGCGGCGGGCAGTATGACACGATCACCTTCGCCTACAAGTTCATCCGTCGTGGGTACGAGTTCGGGTTGCGGCTGGTCGGCACGCTGAAGACCGACCCCGGCATGAATGTGTTGGCCATTTACGAGCGGTGACCGGGGCGGTGTCACGGCCCTGCCACCGCCCCCAACGGCGCCAGAGCCGGCCACGCCGCCAGTACCTCGTCCTGCCAGCCGTAGTACCGCGAGTCCGGCGGCTGCGGCCGGCCGTCGGCCCCCACCAGCACCAGCGCCTGCTGCGCCCGCGTCAGGGCGACGTAGAACACCCGGAACTCCTCCCCGACCCCGGTCGGCCGCGGCCAACCCGTGTGCGTCCAGGTTCCGCAGCCGGTACAGGTCCGACGGGACCGCCCGCCCGACCATCGCCCGGGCGGCCTCGCCGAGCGCGGCGTGGGCGGCCGCGTCGGTCACCTCCAGCACCAACTCGTCGTTCCAGATGAACCCGCCGTTGGTGAAGTTTGCGCTACCCACCACTGCCCCGGGCGGGGCCCACAACAGCTTCGCGTGCAGGCGGTCCAGGTAGTACACCCGGGCGCCGGCCGCCTGCAGCCGGCCGGCCATCCGCAGCGTCTCCGCGTGCACGGCCAGGCGGTCGGCTAGATCACGGACGTCGGCGTCGATTCCGCCGGCCAACTCCTCGACGATGTCCATCCCGGTCAGGTCGGAGTCCTCCGCGAGCCGCCGCCGGCGGCCCTGCTGCGCGCCGATCCGCTTCAGCAACTCGAGATCGACCAACTCGGCCGGCGGCTTGGTGACCACGTGGAGCCGGTGTCGGCGGGCGGCGCGCTCGAGCAGGTCGCCGAGCCCCACCTCGTCCGGGTCGCCGCCGAGGGCCGGCCGGAACGACCCGACCGCCGCGACCGGCAGGCGGACGTCGTTGAGCCAGGGGCTGATCAGGTACAGGTCCGCCGGGTCCGCCGCCAGCGCCCGGACGAGCAGGGACGCGACCCCCCGGATGAGCGCCCCGTCGGGCCGGTTGGTCAACACCTTCACGGGCCGGCCTCCGCGCGCCACAGGCTCCGGTACCGCGGGGCCGCACCCGGCGGGAACGACACGAACTCGCCCACCTGCCCGACCCCGGCGTGCCCGAGTTCCCGGGCCAGGTCGTTCGGGGGCCGGACCGGGCCGTCGAGGACGAGCCACCCGTGCTGCCGGGCGACGGCGACCAGCTCGGTCGCCGGGACGCCGGCGGACGGGCAGGTGAAAGGGGCGGTGAGCAGCTCGCTCGCGGCCGCCAACAGCCGCCGCGAGATGAGGTGCCGGGTCACCTCCAGGGGGCCGTGGGGCGACCGCCCGGCGAGGCACGCCGGGCAGGCGTCGGCGCAGGTGGTGAGCGCGAGTTGTTCGACCTGGGCGAGGAACCGGTCGAGCGGGTTGGCCGACCCCGACTCGTCGTCCGGGTCCCAGCCGAGGTCGGTCGCATGCCGGTGGTACATGTCGTACAGCCGGCGCAAGTTCGGGACCGAGGCCGGCTCCCGCTCCGCCCGGGTCGCCGCGAACCCGGCCAACTCGGCCGGCAGCACCGGGCGGTGGAACCGGGCGGCCAGTTCGTCTTCGAGGGCCAGCAGTTCCAGCGCCAGCTCCAGGGAGGGGGCGGCGTCCCCCCCGAAGGTCAACTCCCCGGTCAGCAGGGCGGCCAGCCGGCCGAGCGCGGGGTCGTCCGGGTCGGCCGCCCGGTAGGCAGAGGCCAGCCCTTCGACGGTCGCCCGCGGGGACGGCTTTTCGTCCCGCGGGGCCGCCCGGAACCGGGCGGCGAAGGCCAGGTGGTCCCGCCCACCCGACCGCAGTGCGTGCCGGACGAAGTCCTCCTCGTCGCCGACCGGGCAGCCGCAGGTACAACCCCACCACCGCCGGACCGCGTGCCCGGGGCGCTGCCGCAAGGCGTCGGCGAGCAACCGCGTCGCCCCGCTTCCGTCCTGCACCCGCTCGTACACGTACACCGCGGGGTCGGCCGGCTCGCGGCCGTGCGACGCCCACAGGCTCGCGTGCGTCCCCACCTCCTCGTCCCGCGTGCTCCCCTCCACCAGGAACAGGTTTCGCAACCCCTGTTCGAGCGAGTGCAGCACGACGTCCGCCAGGAACCGCTGGAACCCGTCCACCACGTCCCGAACCACGGCTTCGAGGTGCGGCCGGGCCCGCGGGCCGGACAGGGTCTCGTCGACCCGCGCCACGAAGTCCGCGTCGGCGGTCAGCCGGTGGTCCCGCCAGTACGGGCGGACGAGGTCCCACAGCCGCCCCGGGGTGGTCGCGGCGGTCAGGAACGACGGCAGGTCGAGCCCGCCGGCCCGCGCCTCGGCCCGGGCCGTCGCCAGTAAGTCGGCGAGGGTGCGGGCGTCGTACTGGTTGACCCCGTCGGTCACGCCGTCCGCCGGCCACGGCCGCGACTTCAGGAGGTAGCGGAAGAACTGGTCCTGGTAGTGGGTCGCGGTCCGGTCGTTCGTCTGTAACCGGGCGGCCAGTCCGGCGGCTAACGCCGCGAGCCGCCCGGGGTCGTATCCCAGGCGCACCCCCTCGGTGCCGAAGTCGTGCCCGAAGATCGTCGGCCCGCCGTCGTGCTCGCTGACGTACCGGACATCGAGGTAGACCGTGCCGGCGTGCGGGTCGTCCCTCGTCCGCGGGATCAGTTTGATCGCCGCCTCGGCGCCGTAGTGGGCCTCGTACACGTGCAGCACCGACCGCGCGTCCCCGGCCTCCGCGCAGTACGTCTCGACCTGGTCCGCCAGCCCCCCGAACAGCGGCGGGAGCGGGATGCCGGCGGACGGCCGGGTCGGGGCGGCGGACGCGGGGTCGCACCGCCGGACCACCGCGAACGACAGCGGGTAGCTGACCGACTCGGCGGACACCTGGCGGGCCGCCCGGCCGTCCGCCCGCTGCCCCGGGTCCGGCTGGTAGGTGATCCGAACGCCACCCCCGGGGGTCCGCTCGCCGACCCAGGCCCAGTCGGGCTGCGGGGTCCGCGGGTCGTCCGGGTCGAGGGTGCCGAAGTTGTACAGCAGCACCGCGTGGAGGCGGTAGAACCGGTCGGGCGGGGTGCCGCCGTGCAGCCCCGCCGCCCGGGCCGGCAGGTGGGCGGCCCAGTCGGGCCCCCACAGGTCCGCGAGCGGCCACAGCCGGGCCGGGTCGAACGGGCCGGGCGGCTGGTTCTCGCGGGCCTGGTACCGCTCCGGCGCGAACGCCCCCGGCACCGTCTTCCCGCCGACCTTGGCGTTCGGCGACCGCCAGTACAGCAGGTGCCGCCACGGCGGCCCGTACCGCCGGGTCACCTTGCCCGGGGCGGCTTCCGAGAGGACGAGGGCGGCGTCCTCCCGCCGGTCGTCCCAGTCGGCGTCATCCGCGCCCCCGCCGGCGGCGTTGTACGAGACGGCCACCGTGGGCAGGTTGACGGTGCCGAAGAGGTTGCGAGGTAGGCAGGGGAGCAGCTCGAGCAGGTTCCGCCCGCGCGGGTCCGGCTCGGCGTCGGCCAGCCCGCCGCGGAACCAGTCCCAGGCGGCCCGCCAGCTCGGGCAGACCCGCCGGAACCCGTCGGCGGCGACCCGCCGGTAGGCGGCATCGACCGCCCGGCGGACGGCCGCACCCCGGAGCGCCGCCTCGACCTCCTCCGCGTGCCGGTCCGGCCGGACGTTGGCGGGGGCCCGGCGGAAGTCGCGGCCGGTGAGCCGGGCCAGCTCGTCGAACAGCAGCGCGAGCGCCTGGAACCGCTGGACGAAGTAGTTGTCGACGTTCAGCGGGGGGACGTAGTCGGCGGGGTCGTACAAGAGCCGCGGGTTGTGGAAGTAGAAGGCGTCCTTGAACTGGTGGCGGGACAGCGTCACGGCCGTGACCGGCCGGTCGTTCGCCCCGCGGCCGGCCCGGCCCCGCTTCTGAACGAAGCTGGCCGGGGTGCGGGGGGCGTGGTGCTGGAGGACGAACTGGATGCTCGGGTCGTCGTACCCGACCTCCAGCGCGGTCGTGGCGAACACCACGTCCCGCAGCAGGATGTCGGCCGTCGACCGGCCGGTCGCGCTATAGACCGGCTGGCGGGCCGAGGTGAGCGGTACGGGCGGGCCGCCCGGCCGCCGGTTCTCCGAGAACTGTTCCGGGTCGGCCCGGTCGAAGTGCCAGTACTCGCCGTCCGTGAAGACCGGCGAGGAGACCCCGCCGGCCGGTTCGCCCGTCCGGAACCTCGAAAGCCCCAGGTTCGTCTCCGCGTCGCGGAACTCGACGGCCAGCTTCCGCACCTTGCCGATCGAGTCCAGGAACACGAGCGAGCGGTGCCTCGGCGGGTCGGTCCCGTTGCCCGACCGGCGGGTCATGTTGTGGGCGACCGCCATGACGGTCTGGATCGCCGCGGAGGCGTCGCCGACCCGGCGGCCGCGGGAGTACGTCTCGGGGCGGACGAACAGGAAGTAGTCGCGGCCCTGCGATTCGCCGAAGTCCGCGTCGGCCGGCTCGATCGCGGTGACCGCGGGGACGCCGCTGAGCTGCCGCCAGAACCCGCCCGGGTTGCCGACGGTGGCGCTCATCCCGACCACGAGGGGGTACTCCCACCCCGACCCCTCGGCCGCGAGCGCGTGGGACATCCGGTGCCGCAGCCGCCGGAGCAGCCCGCCGATCTGCGCCCCGTGGGTCGTGTCGTACAGGTGGACCTCGTCGAACACGACCGCCCGGGGCGGGCAGAAGACGGCCGCGCGGTCTCCCGCGGGCAGGCCGAACACGTCGTTGGCGGCCGGGTCGCCGAGCCACCGGTGGAGCATCTCGGTGGTCAGGATGAGGACATCGGGCGGGTCCTCGCGGATCGCCCGGCGGGTGGCCCGGAACCCGTCCAGGGACCAGTCCTCGCCGCCGCCCGTCGGCCGCAGCCGGTACAACCCACTCCCCTGGGGCGCCGCGGCAACCGGGAAGCCGTCCTCGGTGGTGAAGTACGGCAGCGCGAACTCCGCCCCGACCCGATCCCACCGGCGGCGGAACCCGGTCCCGGTGGCCAGCTCGCCGTCGTCCTTGGGGGTCTCGCCGAACAGGATGCCGGCCGACAGGGTGCGGTCCGACACGCCCAACCCGGCCGCCGCGGCCGCCCGCCGGTTGACGCGGGCGAGGTAGCGGACGAGCCGGTCCAGTTGGTTCCGCGCGAGAGCCTGCCGCGGGTACACGAGTAGCACCTTGCACCCGACCTTGCCGGCGAACCGCTCCTGGAGGGCGCCGACGAGCAGCGGGAGCAACACCGCCTCGGTCTTCCCGCTCCCGGTGTTGCCGGTGACCACGAACCCGCGGCCGGACCGGCCGAGGTACGCCGACCCGATCCCGCCCAGCGCCCGGGTCTGGACGCCGGTCAGCTTGAGGTCCACGGCCGGGACGCCGATCGCGTCGGCGGCCGCGTCGAGCACGACCCGGCGGGCGGTGTCCAACTTCTCCAAACCCGCGCCGCGGTGGTCGTGGAACAACCGGCGGAAGGCGTCGGCCGCCGGGGCGGTGCGGTTCAGCCGCCGGCGGTCGCGGAACCGCACCCGCACGGACTGGACGAGGAACGGCGCCGTCCCGGCGTCGTCCGCCGCGAACCGCTGCTTGACGTTCTTCAGCAGCCGGACGACCTCCGCGATCCTCGACCGGTACGAGTCGGGGCCGACCTTCAGCACCTGGAACTGACCGCAGAGCCGGTCGAGGCTCGCGCGCACGTCGGCCACGGACGGTGCGTTCCCGCCCGGGTCGCGGAGGGTCCCCGCGAGCGCGCCGGGGGTCGTGTGTGGCTCGTAGATGCCGAAGTTGATCCGGTCCTGTTCGGCGTCTTCGAGGCGGCCGAGGACGGCCCAGTCGGCCCCGGTCAGGGGCGCGGCCGGTTGCGGCGGCATCGGGGCACTCCCTCTCCACAACTCGTCGCGGTGGCTGGCGGTACATTCGGCACGGTACGACTCGCCGATCCGGTCGTCGAGCAGACCGGGGACGCTCCGGCAACCGGCTTTCGCCCGGACCGGCGCCCGGTTTGCTCCGTCGCGATCCCGGGGCCGACGGCGCCCTCCCGCTAGCACCCCCACCGAAGCCGCCGACGGGTGGCACAGCGGTTCGTCCCGAAGCCCGGGGGCGTACAGGCGGGCGTCGGCCCGGCGGGGGCACACCCGGCCCCTCACTCCCCCGGCCGACGCCGGGTAAAACGTTGCCAACAGGACAGCCGCCGGCCTGACCGGCACCTTCGGCCCGGCGCCCTCGGGCGGAGTCCACCGATGCCCCTGCCCCGCTCGTCCGGCGTTCTGCTCCACCCGACCAGCCTGCCGGGGCCGTTCGGGGTCGGCGACCTCGGCCTGGCCGCGGTCGGCTGGGTGGACGCCCTCGCCCGGGCCGGCCAGACGTGGTGGCAGGTGCTGCCCGTCGGGCCGACCGGCTACGGCGATTCGCCCTACCAATCGCCGAGCACCTTCGCCGGCAACCTGAACCTCCTCAGCCCGGAATTGCTGGAACACGACGGGCTCGTCACCACCGCCGAGGTGGTGGCGTGCGAACTCCCGGTCTCCGACCGGGTCGGGTACGAGGCCGTCATCCCCGCCAAGCGGCGGCTCGTCCGGGCGGCCTGGGAGCGGTTCCGGGCCGGCGACGGGCGCCCCGACCTGCGGGCCGAGTTCCGGGCGTTCCGGGCGGCCGGGAGCGGCTGGCTGGACGAGTTCGCCCTGTTCGCGGCGGTCAAGGACGCCCACGGGCAGAAGCCGTGGTGGGAGTGGCCGGCCCCGCTCACGGCCCACGACGACCACGCCCTCCGGGCCGTCGCCGAGGGACTCGCCGACGAGGCCGACGCCCACCGGTTCGGGCAGTTCGTCTTTGCCCGCCAGTGGGGGGCGCTCCGCGAGTACGCCCGGGCGAAGGGCGTGAAGGTCATCGGCGATCTGCCGATCTACGTCGCCCACGACTCGGCCGACGTGTGGGCCAACCCCGGGCTGTTCGCCCTGGACGAGACCCGCACCCCGACGGCCGTGGCCGGGGTGCCGCCGGACTACTTCAGCGAAACGGGCCAGCTCTGGGGCAACCCGGTGTACGCCTGGGACGCCCACCGGCGGACCGGGTACGCCTGGTGGGTCGAGCGGATGCGGGCGGCCCGGGCCCTGTTCGACCTGGTCCGGCTCGACCACTTCCGCGGGCTGGAGGCCTACTGGGCGGTCCCCTACGGGGCCCCGACGGCGGCCGGCGGGCGGTGGGAGCCGGGGCCGGACGCCGAGCTGCTGCTGGCCATCCGGGACCGGCTCGGGGAGGTGCCCATCATCGCCGAGGACCTGGGGTTCATCACCCCGGGGGTCGAGTCGCTGCGGCAGGGGTTCGGGCTGCCGGGGATGCGCATCCTCCAGTTCGCCTTCGGCGGGGCGGTCGAGCCGCGGTTCCGGCCGCACCGGTTCGACCGGAACACGGTCGCCTACACCGGCACCCACGACAACGACACCACCGCCGGGTGGGCGGCCAAGCTGACCGCGGCGGAGCGGGGGGACTTCGTCCGGTACGCCCCGGCGGCGGCCGGCGACCCGGTGCGGACGCTCATCCGGCTCGGCTGGGGGTCGGTCGCCGACCTGGTACTGGCCCCGGTCCAGGACTTCCTCGGGCTCGGGTCGGAGGCCCGGGTCAACACCCCGGGGACCATCTCCGGTAACTGGCGGTGGCGGGCGACCGCGGAGCAGTTGGCGGACGGCGAGTGGGTCGAGTTCCTGCGGGAGATCACCACGACCTACGAACGGTCTGCGGTCTGACCTCCTGGGACCGCGGCCGTCCCGGCCGCACTACCAAGCCGCCGAAGAGCGGCCGGGACGGCCGCGGTCCCAGGGCCGGCTCTCTTCACCGCACCCGGTACACCGTGTACGTCCCGTCGGCGTACACCTCCTCCAAGAAGCCCGCCCGCGCCGGCCGGTCCCTTGTGGCCAGGACGTGCGTGATTCCGGCATCTCGTAGCTCGTTCCCCAGGCCCGGCCGGTCCCAGTCCGGGTCGGCGTACCACCCCTCGACCTGCCGCACCCGCCGGAGCCACTCCAGCACCTCGGCGTCCCCGTAGGGGACCGACTTGAAGTCGATGAAGATGGGAACGCCGGTGGCCAGCCGGAACCGCTGGAGGTCGACCGGGATCAGGGTCGCCCCGGGCTTCGGCCGGGGGGGTGGGGTGAAGCTGGTCGACGGCGGCGACCCCCGCCCGGCCCCGACATCGGGGATGCCGGTCGGGATCAGGTAGAGGTCGCCCGGTCCGGCATTCTCCCGGACCCACTCCAGCACCGGCCGCTCCTCCTCGTGTACCCGGTAGCCGAGGCCGAGGGCCATCACCGCGACCCCGCCGGCGACCAGCCCGCCGAACACCACTGCCGAAGCCCCACCGACGGAACGGGTCGCCGGCAGACAGGCGACCAGCTTCGCCGTCAGGATGGCCGTGGCGACCGACACCAGCACGGCCGACACCCGCCACGGGAACAGGAGGGCGAGGGCGTGGTCGCCGGTGGCGACCTGCACGAGCGTCAGGATGGCCCCGCCGGCCGCCCCAACCGCCAGCGGGACGGACAACCGCGACCGCCGGACGGTCAGGATGCCGAGGACGACCCACCCGCACTGGAGGGCGGCGATGGCGTCGAACCACCGGGCTGGGGTTGCGTGGTGGGGGATGCGGACGGTGGCCAGCACCCGCCGGGACTCGGCGAACTCGCCCCCGACCGACGGCGGGAACGTGACGGCCGCGTACACCAGCCCGGGGAGGACGACCGCCAGGGCGACGAGCCCGACCCCGGCCGCCCGCCGCCGGCAGCGGGGGTAGGTCGCGGCCACATATCCGACGGTCAGCAAGCCGGCGGGCAACAGGTACGTCGCGTGGATCAGTCCCGCCGCTCCGGCCGGCGCCGCGGCCAGGACCGCCCGGCCGTTGGCGAACGCCGCCAGGGACGCCACCAAGAGCAACCCGAACGCCGACGGCTGGAGCCCCGGCCCGAGGGCGTACTGGTTCGCCACCCCGGCCTGGAAGAACCATGGGTAATCGACGCCGACGAGCTGAACCGACAACCACCGGAGGATGCCGGCGTGGGCGGCGGTGAAGATGGCCGCGAAGGCGAGCAACCTCCCGGGCGAGCGGGGGGCGCGAGCCCCCTGATCCTCCGCTATCAGGGGGCTCACGCCCCCCGCTCGCCCGGAAACGAGCCACCACGCCGCCAGGAAGTACCCCATCAACAGCACGAAGTACCCGGCCTGCAACGCCCACAGCCCGGCCGTCCGGTACGCCAGGGCGACCCCGGCCGAGAACACCGGGGTCGGGTCCTTCGTGGTGGCCAGCCAGTCCCCGTCGAGGTGCCCGTACCCGGCCGCGGCGAGGCCGTGGAGCAGATACTGATTCTGGTTCGAGTAGAATAGCGGGGCCTGGGTGTGGGCGAGGGCGAACCCGGCCGATATCAGCACCAACAGGGCCGGGCGAGGCGGGAAGGACATGGGGATGTCCTACGAACCGCTGCCGCCCGGGCCACGCCCGCCGGAGACCCGCCCGTGACCAACGCCGACAAGGCCCTGGAGCTGGTGGCCGACGGGATGACCCTGGGCCTCGGGTCCGGGCACGCGGCCGAGCGGTTCATCGCCGCCCTCGGCGGGCGGGTCCGGGCCGGCCTCAAGGTCCGCGGGGTGCCGACCTCGGACTGCTCCGCCGACCTGGCCGCCGCCGCCGGCATCCCGGTCGTCGGGCTCGACGCCGGGCCGCTCGACATCACCTTCGACGGGGCCGACGAGGTCGACCCGCACCTGAACCTCATCAAGGGCTACGGCAACGCCCTGGTCCGCGAGAAGATCGTTGCCGCCGCGTCGAAGAAGCTGGTCATCCTGATCGGGCCGGAGCACGTCCGGGAGAAGCGGGTGGACGTGCTCGGCCGGCGGGGCAAGCTGCCGGTCGAGGTGATCCCGTTCGCCGAGCCGCTGGTGCTGCGGCGGCTGGCCGACCTCGGGCTGTCGGCCGCCGTGCTGACCGACCCGGACGGCGGGCCGCACGTCACCGACAACGACAACCACGTCCTGCACGTCAAGGTCGGGCCGATCGCCGACCCGGCCGGGCTCGACCGCGACCTACGGGCGATCCCGGGCGTGGTCGGCACCGGGCTGTTCGTCGGGATGGCCGAGGTGGTCATCGTGGAAGAGGCGGGGCGGGTGGAGGTGCTACGGCGGCCACAATAAAACCGGCCGCACGATCAAGACCGATCGGACACGATCCAGAAAGAATCGATCGGATTCTGATCGTCTTTTTTCTCCGCGTTGATCGTGCGGCTCATTTCGTCCCGGCCGACAACTCCTTCACCTTCGCCTTCAACCGATCCAGCCCGGCCTCGAACCGGTCCTTGTCGCCGTACTCCGGGTCGAGCATCCCGTCGTAGAGACCGCGGATCACGCCGGCCTTGTCCACAAGTGCCAGCCGGGTGCCGTGGGCGAACTCGTCCCCGGCCTTCACCTCCGGCCCGTCCTTCCGGGCCGCGGCCATCCTGAACCGGTCGGCGCTCAGCGTGTGGATCGCGGCCTCGTCGCCGGTCAGGAACAGCCACCGGTCCGGGTCGGCCCGGAAGTGCTCGGCGTACTTCCGCAGGGCCGCCAGGTCGTCCCGCTTCGGGTCGACGGTGAACGTCACGAACCGGAGGTCCGGGTAGTCGGCGGCCGGGAGTTCGGATTGCAGCCGGGCCACCGTCGCCGTCACCGCCGGGCACGGGCCGGTGCAGCGGGTGAACACGAACGACCCCACCCACACCTTCCCCTTCAGGTCGTCGGCCGTCACCGGCTTGCCGGATCGCTCGGTCAGGCTGAACGCCCCGACCGGGAAGTCCAGGTCCGGCGGGCCGGGGTCGTGACCGGTCGGCCGGGCCGCCGACCCGCACCCGACGGCGGCGAGCGTGACGAAGAGGAAGAGGTGACGCATCAGGACCGTCCGCCCCGCCGGTCTGCTGTTTCAGGAGGGATGTACACCCCACGTCCGAACCAGAAAAACCCGAATTGAAGAAAAACCGTTCGACCGAAATCGGTCATCCGTACAGCCCGTCGAGCAGGAGCAGCCCGAGGGCTCCAGGGAGGTAGAGCAGCGACGCCCGCAAGACCGTCCGGGCCTGCCGGTCGGTCCGGGTCCGGCCGAAGCGGACCGCCTCCCGCAGGAACAGCCACCCCAGGACCGCACACCCGGCCACCGACAGCCACCCGGCGACCCCGAGGAGCAGGCAGACCAGCCCGAGCGGGACCAGGGCCGCGCAGGTGGCGACCATCACCGCGGCCGTCTTCCCGCCGGAGGGGTCGACGTGGGGGAGCATCCGCAAGCCCCCGCGGGCGTAGTCGGCCCGGTACATCCAGGCGATGGCCAGGAAGTGCGGGAGCTGCCAGACGAAGATCACCAGGAACAGGCCGAACGCGGCCGGCAGCCCGTCCCACCCGCGGGCCGCACACCAGCCGATGACCGGCGGCAGTGCCCCGGGGACCGCCCCGACGACGGTGTTCCAGACGGTCACGGTCTTGAGCGGAGTGTAAACGAGAACGTAGCTGGCGAACGTGACCGCGGCCACCACGGCGGCCGGGTACGGGACCGTCAGGAGCAGGTACACCAGCCCACCGGCCCCGAGGACCACGCCGAACGCGAGGGCCTCGGCCGGGGTCAGCCGGCCGGCCGGGAGCGGCCGCTTCAACGTCCGGTACATCCGGCCGTCGATCCGCCGTTCGAGCCACTGGTTCAGGGCGCTGCCGCCGGCGGCCACCAGCCCGGCCCCGACGAGGACATGGACCAGGGAAGCCGTGCTGGCTGCCGCACCGGCCCCGAGCAGGTAGCCGACGGCCACCGTGAACAGGGCCATCACCGCGATCTTCGGCTTGGTCAGCTCGAGGTAATCCGCCAGCCGGGACGGGGCGGCGACGGCCCCGACCGCATCCACGGCCGGGGCCGGGGCGTAGCCCGCGAGCGGGGCGACCTCGGGCTCGACGACGGCCACCTTCATCATCGCCCGCCCCCCGCCAGAGCCAACTCCGAAACCCCGGCCGGCCGGCCGGCCGGTTCGTCCGCCGCCGCATCACCCGCCGCCGACCGCACCCGAACCCGTATGGCCATGGCGACGGCCGACGCGAGCACCCCCGTCCCGACGAGGGCATGGGCCGTCCGCAGGAACGCCTGTTGCTTCGTGACCGCCTCGGCCTCGGGGAGGAGGACCCCGCCGCCGAACTTGCCCATCCACGCCTCGACCCCGAGCGTCACTTGAAGGACGACGAGGACGCCGAGCACCCACCCGGCCGGGGCCACTCGCGGCCGGGCCGAGGGGGTGAACCCGACCCGCAGTAGCCACGCCACGGTGGCCACGACCAGGAACGCCGTCAGCAGGTGGAGCCGCTGGTTGAGCGGGTCGGGCTGGTGGCGGACCAGGGCCCCCCAGACCAGTTGTACGACCAACAGCACCACCAGGACGAGGCTCAGGTGGCGGACCGGACCGGCCGCCGAGGTGGGCAGGTCGGCCGCCGGGCGGCGGGCGGTCAGCACCGCCAGCGACACCAGCAGGGCGAAGGTGATCTGGCCGAAGACGCCGTGGGCCGGGGCCAACTCCGGGCCCAGTAGGGCGTCGAGCCGGACGCGGAACCCGCCCAAGAGTCCCTGGATCATGACGGCGACCAGCACGCCGACGGCGAACAGCCGCAGCCCCACCCCCCGGACGCCGGCCGCCAGCCCGGCCACCCCCAGCGCGACGACGGCCCCGAGGGCGAACAGCATCACCACCGTCGGCCCGACCGGGACGGACACCTCGGCCGCGTCCCGCTGGGCCATCAGCCCGCGGTGGAACTCGCCGAACGCCCCGAGCAGGACGACCAGCCCGGCCAGCCCGAGCCACCAGAGCGGGTCGTCCCGCCGGCCCGCCGCCCACACCCCAAGCACCAACAGGCTGACCGCCCCGCCGACCAGGAACCCGGCGATCCGGTGGGTGTGCTCGATCAGGTAGCCCAGGTCGAGCTTGTAGTTGCTGACGAGGTACCACGGCTCGGTCGGCCAGACCGGGTCGGCCATCCCGGCCCGGAAGCTCGTCACCATCTGGCCGAGGACGATGAGCGTGACGAACGTCAGCGCGGCCGTGAACACGGCCCACAGGTGGAGCCAGCGGGGGACCGGGCGGGTTACAGCGGGGTCGGTCATCGTGGGTGATGCGACCCGGGGTTTCACCCCGGGCTATGCTGTGGCAGCCTTTCAGGCTGCGGAGAGTTCGGACCCGACTCGAAACTCGAAACTTCAAACTCGAAACTACGGCGGGTACACCTTCGCCCGGATGTCCTCGGGCAACTCCCGGGGGTATGGTAACGCCCGGACGAACCGGACGAGGTCCCAGATTTGGGAATCCGTCAGCCCCGGGTGGGCCGGCATCCCGACCGGCTGGACGCCGTGCCGGATGCGGTGGTACAGGTCCTCCGGGCTGTCCCCGCCCTTGAGCCCGGCCTCGGTCAGGTCCTTCGCCCGGGCCGCCGTCCCCCACGCCTCGTACCGCAGCGCCGGCTTGCGGCCGAAGTCCGCGTGGCACGTCCGGCAGTCGGTCACGCCCTCGGCCGTGAACAGCTCGTACCCCCGGCGGACCGCCTCCGGGTCGTCGGGCGGCGGGGTCGGGCTCGCCGGGGCGGCCTCCGCCTGTCGCCAGGCGACCAGGGCAGCGGTCAGCCGGTCGCGGGCGAACCCGGCCGGGTCGGCCAGGGCCTCGTCGCCGGCCTCGTCCCCCGCGGCCACCGCCGCCAGCGTCCGGAACTCGACCTCGCCCCGGAGGCTCAGGTAGACGACGTACCCGGCCATCAGCTCCCGCTGGTCGTCGGGCAGCAGGGCGAAGGCCGGCATCGCCGTCCCCTTCAGCCCGTCCCGGACCGTCCGCCCGAGGTCCGCCCGGCGGGGCTTGCCGCCGTCGCCGGACGAGACGAACTTGAACGCCCCCCGGCGGAAGTCCCGCGGGTGCGGGACGATCCATTGGCCGGTCGGCCCCCGCCCGTCGCCGGACAGCCCGTGGCACTGGAGGCAGTGCCGGCGGTAGAGCCGGCCGCCCTCGGCCAGCCGGTCGGGGGTCAGCCCCAGGTCGGCCGCCCCGTCGGCGGCCACCGTCGGGGCGGCCGGGGTGCCGAACGCCTCGCCCAGGAACCGGTCGAGGGCC
>JAIEQO010000791.1 GCA_019747655.1 Gemmataceae bacterium
CGGTAGAAGAACGCGCTCTGCCGGGCGTTCCCGACGAAGAACCGGACGTGGTCGATCTTCCGCAGCGGCACGTCGGGGAGGCCCATCGGTGGTTCTCCGGGAAGAAGAGTTAGCCACGGATGAACACGGATGAAACACGGATCAGTGCACATTCATGATTTCTGTCTGATCCGTGTTTCATCCGTGTTCATCCGTGGCTGGTTTTCTCGGTTGTGAATCCGAGCCGCTTGACTAGGGCCTCGGCCTCGGCCCGCAGGAACCCCAGCGACGGGGCCACGAACAGGTTCCGCTGCATGTACGACGGGTCGTAGTCGGTATTCACCACCACGTCGGTCACGAACGGCCGGCGGGTCACGTCCGGGGAGAACAGCGAGTTCGGGATTTCCCCGGTGCTCGACAGGATGCCGGCCCCGAACACCTTCGTCTGGCCGTGCTCTTCGATCAGCCCGAACTCGACGCTGAACCAGCTAAACCGCTTCAAGAGCAAGACGTGCTCGCCGTTGTCGGTCCGGGCCGCCGCCCGGGCGATGAGGGTAATCATCTCGGCGAAGTCGCGGGTCATGAACGCCGGGACGTGGCCGAGGCAGTCGTGGATGATGTCGGGTTCGGGGGTGAACTCGGGGTGCGACGGGTGCCGCAGGAACTGCGTCACCGGGAAGCCGCGGGCCCCGATGTACTCGTAGAAGGTCCGGTACGGCAGCGACCCCTCGGCCGGGATCAGGTGGGTCTGGGTCTTGGCCCGGAGGTGGCCGCTCAGGTGCCGCATCTGCGGCACCTCGTCGGGCGTGATGGCCAGCTCCCGCTTGCCGGCCAGGTACATGTCGCAGGCGTACTTCCGGTGCAGCTCGTCGAGCTGCCGGCTGACCTCGCCCCAGAGCCGGGTTTCCTCCGGCGTGAACGGGAAGACGGGCGGCCCCAGGTTCCCCAGCCGGTGCCGCCGGCACTCGTGGAAAATCCACCGCCGCCGGGCCATGTAGTCCGGGTCGTCCAGCCCCGGCGTCCCGGGGTCGACCTCCAGCTCGGCCGCGTCCGGCGGCGCGACCATCTCCTTCGGGTCGATCGCCTGCCCGTACTGGATGAGCGTGTCGGGCTCTCTCACGGCCGGTCTCCGGGAGGGGAATGGGACGCCACGGTCCGAGACCTGTCGGGAGGGCGAGGCTCCCGCCGAGCCGGTGAAGCCGCTACGATCGCCGGCTCGGCGGGAGCCTCGCCCTCCCGAAAACCGGGCGGCGGCCCCGCCATCCGTATTCTAACCGCAAACCCGTCCCCGGTCACACGGCCACCCCATGAAAGCGGCGTTCCTGGAAGCCACCGGCGGCCCCGAAGTCATCCAGGTCGGAGAGCTTCCGACCCCCGACCCGAAGACGGGCGAGGTCCGTGTGAGGGTGCTGGCCGCATCGGTCAACCCGGTCGACACCTACATCCGGGCCGGCATCGTCGCCATGCCGCTGCCCAAGCCGTTCGTCCCCGGGTGCGACCTGGCCGGGGTGGTCGAGGCGGTCGGTCCGGGGGCCACGCGGTTCAAGGTCGGCGACCGGGTCTGGGGGTCGAACCAGGGGCTACTCGGCCGGCAAGGGACGTTCGCCGAGTCCGCCTGCGTCGAGGAGAAGTGGCTCTACCCGACCCCGGCCGGGGTGACGGACGAGCAGGCGGCGGCCGCGGCCCTGGTCGGCATCACCGCCCACCTCGGGCTGTTCAACTGCGCCAAGCTCAAGGCCGGCGAGACCGTCTTCGTCAACGGCGGGACCGGCGGGGTCGGGATGATGGTGATTCAGATGGCCCGGGCGGTCGGGGCGAAGGCGGTCACGACCGTCGGGTCGGACGAGAAGGCGAAGCTCGCCCGGGAGTTGGGGGCGGATGTCGTCATCAACTACAAGACCGACGACGTGGTCGCCCGGGTGAAAGAGGCGACCGGCGGGAGGGGTACTGACGTGTGGTACGAGACCCAGCCGCCGACGGACTTCGACAAGACCGTCGAGGCGATGGCACCCCGGGGGCGGGTGGTGGTGATGGCCGGTCGGCAGGCGCGACCCGTGTTCCCGAACGGCCCGTTCTACGTCAAGGGGCTGTCCCTCCACGGCTTCGCCATGTTCAACCTGCCGGCCGACGAGCAGCGGGCGTGTGCCGACGACATGAACCGGTGGCTGGCCGAGGGGAAGCTGAAGGCGGTGGTCGGGGCCCGGTTCCCGCTGGCCGAGGCGGCCGCCGCCCACCGGCTCCAGGAGGAGAACACCCTGAAGAAGGCCGGCACCCTGACCGGGAAGATCGTCGTCCGACCGACGGGGTGACGGGCGATACCACCCGGCACCCGACTCGGTTACTTGACATCCGAACAGTATATGGTAGTATGTTTAGTTGGGGGGTGAGTCGGCCGGCCCGCCCGATGAGGTGGGTGTCAACCGTGGCGGCATACGGCAACGGCCGGTGGCCGCGGAAGCCGTATAGGGGTAACGGGTTGGGAAACGGTCCGTGACCGGGTGGGCGTGTAAACGGCCACCGCCAGGTGAACGGAAGTCTTGTCTCGATCGCTACTTCGGGTTGGGTGGCGCGGCCGAGCAAATTCGAGGGGGGGGCCCGGCGATCCTCCCGGTTTCCCCCGTGCGATCCGCCTGAATCGTGACCGTTCGACGGGGGACGTATGTTCCGGCGATCCCTGGACCGCAACACCCGGCAGGCCGCCGCGATCGCCATCGTCCTTCTCGCCGCGGGCGTCACCCCGGCCCGACCGCCGGCCGCCACGGCGACCTCCCCGGCCGCCACCTTCGCCGCCCGCGAGCCGGGGGCGGACGCCTTCCGGGTGCTCCCGGCGAACGCCTCGCTGAACACCGGCGACCTCCTCGTCACCCTGCCGGGGGCCGCCCTGACCTCGGCCAACGGGGCGGTCGCCCTCAAGTCGCTGGCCGATTACGACGGCAAGTCGCCGCTCCCGGCCCTCGAAACGGCCTTCACCCTGAACGACCCGAAGGACGCCGACCTCGATGTCACCCTGGACCGCGGGCGGATCGACCTGACCAACGCGAAGGCCGAGGGGAAGGCGGTCGCTCGGGTCCGGTTCTGGGACCAGGTTTGGACCGTGACCCTGGACGGCCCGGGGAGCCGGGTGGCGTTCGAGCTGTGCGGGCGGTGGCCGGCCGGGAGCCGGTTCCGGGCCGGCGACCCGCCGCCCGGGGAGAAGCCGGCGGTCCCGGTGGCGACGCTGGTGATGCTCGTGCTGAAGGGGTCGGCGACGGCCGAGTTGGGCGGGTTTGCCCTCGGGCTGTCGGCCCCCCCGGGCCCGGCCCTGGTCGAGTGGGACAGCGTCCACGGGGTCCGGCCGGAGCCGCTCAAGCTGGAGAAGCTGCCGGACTGGGCCGACCCGGAGGTGGGCCTGACCGAGGACGGTAAGAAGGCCGTGGCCGCGGTCGAGGCGTTCCGCAAGGCCCGGGCCGACAACCCGGCCGGGGCGGTCGACCGGTTCCTGGCGTCGGCCGACCCGGCCGAGCGGCGGGTCGCCCTCGTGACGCTCGGGGCGACCGACGACCTCGTCGGGCTGGGGCGGGAGCTGTCCAGCCCGAAGGTGGCCGACGGGTGGGACTTCGCCGTCACCGCCGCCCGCCACTGGCTCGGCCGGTCCCCGGGGAACGACCGCAAGCTGTACGCGGCCCTGACCTCGCCCGTCCAGGGCTACTCCCCGGCCCACGCCGGCATCGTCCTGCAGCTCCTCCACGGGTTCGGCCCGGACGACCTGAAGCAGCCCGAGGCCTACGAGTTGCTCGTCGGCTACCTGGGGCACGACCGGGCGGCGGTCCGGAACCTGGCCGCCTGGCACCTGGCCCGGCTGGTCCCGGCCGGGAAGGGGATCGCCTTCCGGCCGGGGTGCCCGAAGGCCGAGGCCGAGGCCGCCCTTCGGGAGTGGCGGAAGCTGATCCCGCCGGGGCAGCTTCCGCCGGCCCCGAAGAAGGAGTAAACTGACCGGACGGCACGGACCCGCCGCCAGGCTCCGAACCGCGAGGGCAGTCCCGTGATCCGTCTCAGCCGCGTGTCGGTCGTCGGCGTGTTCGCCGCGGTCGGGGTGATGGCCGCCGCCGGCCCGGCCGGGGCCCAGTTCGGCGGCGGGGTCCGCCCGCCCGGGGCGCCGTTCCTGCCGTCCGTCCCGAACGTCGGGACCCCGTTCGTCGGGACCGTGTACGGCAACCCGTTCAACTTCTCCTTCGCCCAGCGGTACCAACTCACGGCCTCGACCCCGTTCGGCGGGCAGGTGAGCCTGCGGCGGGAGTTCTACGGCCCGGTCGGGCTGTGGGCGTCGTACCGGTACGCCCCGCAATACTACTACGGCGGCGGGCCGTACAACCCGCTCTACACGCCGACGGCCAGCGCGTACATGACCGGCGGGGTGCAGAACGCGGCGGTCGACCAGGCGGCCAAGGACTTCGCCCGGGCCCAGATGAAGGCGTCGGCCGCCCGGAACGTCCAGCCGGGGGCCCGGAACGCGGTCTACGACCAGTGGGCCTACGAGCGGCTCGGGGCCCCGGGCCTGGCGGCCGTCGCCCCCGGGCGGGAGATGCCGGACGCCCTGGCCGAGGCCCTGACGGCCCCCGACCCGGCCGCCCTGGCTTCCGGGGAAGCACTGAACCACGTCCTGGTGGCGACCGTTGCGGCCGAGCCGAAGGCCCCGAAGGTCGAGTCGGTCTACGTTTCCCCGCTCGTGCTCAGCAAGGTCCGGTTCGCCGGGGCGTCGGCCGACGCGGTCAACCTGGTCCGCCAGGCCGGCCGGGTGGCCTACCCGGCGGCGTTCGAGTCCGGGGCCCTGGCCGAGTACCGGCCGGCCCTCGACCGCGACCTGGCCGCCGTCGCCACCCCGGTGCTGTCCGGCAAGGCCCCGGACCCGGCCAAGGTGGCGGCCCTGGAGGCGGACGCCGCGAAGGCCCGGCAGGCGCTCGAGCCGGCCGTCCTGGACATGGGGTTCGAGGACGCGATCGCGGCCCGGCGGTTCCTGAACCGGGTCGAGGCCACGGCCAAGGCGCTGCGGGCGCCGGGGGCGGCCGGGCTGGTCGACCCGCGGTGGGCGGCCGAGGGGGTCAGCACCGCCGACCTGATCAAGCACATGACCCGGAACAAGCTGCTGTTCGGGCCGGCCGGGCCGGGCGACGAGGACGCCTACCTGGCCCTGCACCGCGGGCTGGCGGCGTACCTGTTCGGCCTGACCGACGCCCAGAAGGGCGGGGCGAAGAAGTAACTCTCCCGGCTCAAATCCCGCCCCGCCGTTGATCGTCCCCGGCGGGGGAATAAAACGAGCTATCCTTGGGTCCGACCGGTGCCCGCGCCGGCCGGCGGCCGCCCGCCGCCGGCGACGGGCCCGCCGTACCACCAGAGGCCGACATGAAGCGGGCGCTGATCACCGGGGTGACGGGGCAGGACGGCAGCTACCTGGCCGAGCTACTGCTGGAAAACGGGTACGAGGTCCACGGGGTCGTCCGCCGGGCCAGCACCGAGACGTTCGAGCGGATCAACCACCTGTCCGGTCGGATCCAGCTCCACCAGGCCGACCTGCTCGACCAGCTTTCGATCGTCGACGTGATGAAGGACACGAAGCCGGACGAGGTGTACAACCTCGCCGCCCAGAGCTTCGTCCCGACGAGCTGGAAGCAGCCGGTGCTGACCGGCGAGTTTACCGCGATCGGCGTCACCCGGATGCTGGAGGCGATCCGGCTGCTCGGCCCGGACCGCATCCGGTTCTACCAGGCGTCCAGCAGCGAGATGTTCGGGAAGGTGGTCGAGGTCCCGCAGACCGAGACGACCCCGTTCTACCCCCGCAGCCCGTACGGGGTGGCCAAGGTGTACGGCCACTGGATCACCGTCAACTACCGCGAGAGCTACAACATGTTCAGTTGTAGCGGCATCCTGTTCAACCACGAGAGCGAGCGGCGGGGGCGGGAGTTCGTCACCCGCAAGGTGACGGACGGGGTGGCCCGGATCAAGCTCGGGCTGGCCAAGGAGCTGCGGCTGGGGAACCTGGACGCCAAGCGGGACTGGGGGTTCGCCGGGGACTACGTCCGGGCCATGTGGTTGATGCTCCAGCAGGACGCCCCGGACGACTACGTCGTCTCGACCGGCAAGACGTACACCGTCCGCCGGCTGGTCGAGCTGGCGTTCGCGGCGGCCGGGCTGGACTGGCAGAAGCACGTGGTCATCGACCCGGCCCTGGTCCGCCCGGCCGAGGTCGAGCTGTTGATCGGCGATCCGGCCAAGGCCAAGGCCAAGCTCGGGTGGGAGCCGGAGGTGACGTTCGAGCAGTTGGTCGAGCGGATGGTGCGGGCCGACCTGGCCCGGCTCCAGGGGCACCCGCTGCCCGACTTCAAGGCCCGCGGGATTTAGCCCCGGGGCCGCGGGCCGCCCGCACCCCCGGAGCGGGCCGGAGGCCCGCTGTCCCAGGACCGACCCATGCGGATACTCCTGACCGGCATCACCGGGTTCGTCGGCGGGCACCTGGCCGAGGCGTTGGCGGCGGCCGGCGGGCATACCCTCGCCGGGCTCGGCCGGGCCGACCGCTGGCCGGCCGGGCTGACCCACCTGCAAGGGTCGGCCGAGTTGTACGCCGCGGAATTGGTCGACACCGCGCGGGTGGAAGAGGTCGTCCGCCGGGTCCGGCCCGACTGGCTCGTCCACCTCGCCGGGTACGCCAACACCGGCGGGTCGTTCCGCGAGCCCGACCGCTGCTGGCGGGACAACCTGGACGCCACCCGCAGCCTGTACGACGCCGTCGCCCGGTCCGGGCTCCGGCCCCGCGTCCTGTTCGTCTCGACCGGGCTGGTGTACGGCGAGCCGGACGAGCCGGGCGCCGCGTGCGACGAGCGGACCACCTTCAAGCCGGCCAGCCCCTACGCCGCGAGCAAGGCGGCGGCCGACCTGCTCAGCTACCAGGTGACCCGGACGGCCGGGCTGGACGTGGTCCGGGTCCGGCTGTTCAACCAGGTCGGGCCGCGGCAGTCGGCCGACTACGCGGTGGCCAACTTCGCCCGCCAGATCGCGGCCGCCGAGGCCGGCCGGCAGCCGCCGGTGATCGACACCGGCGACCTGTCGGCCGAGCGGGACGTGACCGACATCCGGGACGTGGTGGCGGCGTTCCCGCTCCTGTTGGATAAGGGTGTCACCGGCGAGGCGTACAACGCCGGCCGGGGGGAGACGTACCGGGTCCGTGACCTGCTCGACCGGCTGGTCCGGCTCGGCCGGGTGCCGGTCGAGGTGCGGGAGCGGGCCGACGGCCGGCGGGCGGACACGGCCGTCACCCGGGCCGACACCCGGAAGCTCCGGGCGGCGACCGGCTGGTCCCCCCGCATCCCGCTCGACCGGACGCTGGCCGACGTGCTAGATCATTGGCGGGGCGTGGCGTCCGCGTAGGGCGGGAGGGGGGCGGGCATGAAGGTCGCGGTGGTCGGCACCGGGTACGTCGGGCTCGTCACCGGGACGTGCTTGGCCGAGAGTGGCAACGACGTCGTCTGCGTGGACAACAACGCCGCGAAGGTCGAAACGCTCAACGGCGGTAAGCTCCCGATCTACGAGCCCGGCCTGCTGGAGCTGGTGGGGCGGAATCGGCACGACGGCCGGCTGACTTTCACCACCGACCTGGCCACCGCCGTCCGGGCCGCCCGGCTCGTCTTCATCGCCGTCGGCACACCCCAGTCCGGCGACGGAGACGCCGACCTCTCGGCCGTGTTCGCGGTCGCCGACGCGATCGGCTGGGCCTTCCGGGAGGTCCCGCCCGGCCCCCCGGGGTCGCGGGTGGTCGTGACCAAGTCGACCGTCCCCGTCGGGACGAACGCGAGGGTGGCCGAGCGGCTGGCCGCCGCCGGGTGCCCGCACGTCGAGGTCGCCAGCAACCCCGAGTTCCTCAAGGAGGGGGCGGCGATCGACGACTTCATGAAGCCCGACCGGGTGGTCGTCGGGGTCCGCCGGCCGGAGGCGGCCGAGGTCCTCCGCGAGCTGTACGCCCCGTTCCTGCGGACCGAGCGGCCGTTCCTGGTGATGACCCCGGAGTCGGCCGAGATGACGAAGTACGTGGCGAACGCCATGCTCGCCACGAAGATCAGCTTCATCAACGAGATGGCCAACCTGTGCGACCGGGTCGGGGCGGACGTGAACGACGTCCGCAAGGGGATCGGGCACGACCAGCGGATCGGGTTCCAGTTCCTGTTCCCCGGCCCCGGGTACGGCGGGTCGTGCTTCCCGAAGGACGTGGAGGCGATCATCGCCGTCGGCCGGCGGCACGGGGCCGACCTCAAGCTGATGCGGGCGGTGGACGAGGTGAACGACGCCCAGAAGCGGGTGCTGTTCGGGAAGGTGTCGGCCCACTTCGGGGGCGACCTGGCCGGGAAGACGCTGGCCGTCTGGGGGTTGGCGTTCAAGCCCCGGACGGACGACATCCGGGAGGCCCCGGCCCTGACCCTGATCGACGACCTGCTGGCCGCCGGGGCGAAGGTCCGGGTCCACGACCCGGAGGCGATGGAGAACGTCCGGGCGGTCTACGGCGACAAGGTGTACTACTCGGACCGGCCCTACGGGGCCCTGGAGGGGGCCGACGGGCTGGCCGTCGTGACCGAGTGGGCCGAGTTCCGCAACCCGGACTACGAGCTGATCCGCCGGCTGCTCGCCCGGCCGGTGATCTTCGACGGCCGGAACGTCTACGACGAGCGGGTGATGGCCCAGTACGGGTTCACCTACTACGGGATCGGCCGGGGCAAGCGGTGACGGCCGCCCTGCCTACTCGGCGTCGAGGTCGTGGTCGCGGAGGTCGGTCAGGAACATGTGGCCGGGCTTGTGGGTGATGGCGACCGGTGGCCGGGCCTCGGCCAGGGCCGCCTGCGGGGTGACGCCACAGGCCCAAAAGACCGGCACCTCGCCGGGGTGAATCGTCACCGGGTCGCCGTAGTGCGGGCGGTGGATGTCGGTGATGCCGAGCCCGGCCGGGTCGCCGAAGTGGACCGGGGCCCCGTGGGCCCGGGGCAGCCGGGAGCAAATCCGGGTTGCCTTGACCGAGTGGGCCGGCGTCAACGGCCGCATCGACACCACCAGCGGCCCGGCGAAGCGGCCGGCCGGCTTGCACCGCACGTCCGTCCGGTACATCGGCACGTTCCGCCCTTCCTCGACGTGCCGGACCGGGACGCCGGCGGTCAGCAGGGCCGTCTCGAAGGTAAACGAGCAGCCGATCAGGAACGACACGAAGTCGTCCCGCCAGTGGGCGGCAACATCCTTCGGCTCATCCACCAACTCGCCGTTTCGCCACACCCGGTAGGCCGGCAGGTCGGTGCGGAGGTCGGCCCCGGGGGCGACGGCCTTCGGCTCGGGGGCGCCGGGGTCGGTCACGTCGAGCAGCGGGCACGGCTTCGGGTTCCGCTGGCAGAAGAGGAGGAAGTCGAACGCCCAGTCCTTCGGCAGGACGACGAGGTTGGCCTGGACGAACCCAGCAGCCAGCCCCGGCGTCGGGCCGGTCAGCTCGCCCGAGCGGCAGGCGACCCGGACGGCGGCCCCGGTGGCGAGGCGGAGGTGGTCCACGGCTACGCCTCCAGAATCTCGCGGATGCGGACGAGGGGCTCGGCGTACTCGTCCCACGAAAGGCCGTCCACGGTGGCGGCTTGTTGGCCGGTCACGCCGTCTACGAGTGGGCCGCCCCAGACCATCGCCTCAAGTATTTCTCGCTCCCGGTCCGGGTCGAACAGGTCGGACGGGGGTTTTACCCCGCGGAGGACGAACAGCCCGGCGGCGAGTGCATACGCCCCCCAGTTGCTCACCCCGGCTACGATCAGGTGGTCCGTCGGCACCCGGCAGTGGATCAGGTCGCCGTTCGGGATGTTCTTCACAACGGTGTCGTGCGGCACCTTGCCCATGCCGATCTCGTTCCCGCCGTCGCCGACGCCGATCGTCGGGACCGTCTTCCGGTCCGAGAACCCGAGGTGGGCGGGTGCGGTCAAGTCGGTAACATCAACTCCCCGCATTGTCCGACACCGACCGTCGGCCCCGGGGCCGACCCGTTCGAGCGCGATAAGGTGGGTCGGGTCCCGACCGGAGGGCGGCCATTCACTCTCGATGATTGCCAGCCACCGATCCCCGGGGAGGGGAATGTGGTCTTGGATTCGGAACGGCGGGTCGACCAACCCCGACACGCCATAGCAAATGGCCTCCGCGCATTGTCTGTCCGTCAACACCGAGGCCGCACCGCCGATGGCCCGTAGAGTGTTAGCCAGCAAGAGCGCGCCGAGCGGGCCGTCTGTTTCGTAGGCCGGTGGGTCGGCGGTCGGGATGTAGAAGCCGGTCACTACCTCGATCCACGGTCTCGAATGACTGGCGATACTCAGGCACGCGGCGGCGAAGTCGCCGGCGGTGGCGGTGAACAGGTTGTCGTGCGGGTCGCGGGCCAGGCCGCGGTTCCCGGGGTCGGTCTGGACGGCCGCCAGGATCGCGGCCAGCTTCTCGTCGGCGGTCACGACGGCCCCCCCGGCTCGCCGGCGAGGAGGTGGGCAAAGCGACCTCGCCAGGGCCGGGGTAGCTCGGCCGTCAAGGCCACCGGCTCTTTGCTGGTCGGGTGGAGGAACGACAGCCCCCGCGCGTGGAGGGCGATGGCCGGGCCGAACGCCCGGTCGCTGCCGTACTTGGCGTCGCCGTACACCGGGCAGCCGCGGCTGGCGAGCTGGACCCGGAGCTGGTGCTTGCGGCCGGTGTGCGGGCGGAGTTCGAGCCAGGTTAGTCCGTCGTGCCGGCCGCGGACGGTGAACACCAGCCGGGCGAGTTGTGCCCGGGGCGTGTCCGCCGGCACCACCTCGACCCGGGCCGACGGGTCGTCCTTGACGAGCCAGTCTTCGAGCGACCCGGAGTCGTGCCGAGCCCACTGGCAGTCGCCCGTGGGCTCGGGCCGGTCCTCGACGACCGCCCAGTACGTCTTCTCGACCGCCCCGCCGCGGAACTGCTCGCTCAGCCGGGCGGCCGCCTTGCTCGTCCGGGCGAACACCAGCACCCCGCTGACCGGCTTGTCGAGCCGGTGGACGACCCCGAGGAAGACGTTCCCGGGCTTACCGTACTTCTCCTTCAGGTACGCCTTCGCCAGCCGGTCGACGGTCTCGTCGGTGCCGTCGAAGTGGGTGGTCGGCCACCCGGCCGGCTTGTTCAGGGCCAGCAGGTGGTTGTCTTCGTACAGGATGTCCAGCGAGTCGGCGAAGGACATGCGGCCCTCACAGTGGCAGGGGCCGGGGCTTGAGGACGTTGTCGAGCCGGAACACCTCCTCGACCCAGGCGGCCCAGGCCAGCAAGTAGTCTTCCTTGTGATCACCGCCGACCAACTGGATCGCCAGCGGCAGGCCGTCGGACGACCACCCCAGCGGGAGCGAGACGACCGGCAATCCTAAGAAACTCCACGGGCTGTTGCACCACGGGTCGCCGGTCGTCTCCGGGGTCGGGGCAGGGGAGGTGGTGGCCGGGACGAGTAACGGTTCCGGCCAGAATGTCTTGCGGAGCCGGTAGGAAAGGTCCCCGCGCAGTTGCACGGCCGTGCTGTACTCATCCCGGGATACCAGCAGCCCGTCGGCGATCAGCTCACGGATTTTCGGCGGGTAGTCGTCCGGCCGGCGGCGGATGCGGTCGCCGTGGGTCTCGGCCGCCTCGACGGCCATGAGCTGCCAGTGCCGGTGGCGAACCTGGGAGAACTCCGGCGGAAGGACGACCGGATCGACCCTGGCGTAGTTGGCGTGGGCGAGTGACCTCAGATCGCGCTCGACTTTCTCCATGAACGCGACCACCTCCGGGTGGAGGGTGTCCGGACGCATCTCGGACGCGGTGGGAAAGAACCGCCGGAACTTCACGTCGTCCCGGTGGCGGCTGTAGTCCGTCCCCACCGCCGTGACCGCCCGCTCGATCGCGTGCAAACAGTCCGGGACCGCCGATCGCGAGGTCGCCAACTGGTCCGGGTCGTACCCCGCGGTGGCCTGAAAGAGGATCGCCAAATCCCGGACCGAGTTGGCCATCAGCCCGATGTGGTCGAGCGACGGGGCGAGCGGGAGGACCCCCGAGGTGCTGATCCGGCCGCGCGACGGCTTGAGGCTGAAGACGCCGCAGTAGCTGGCCGGGCGAATCGTCGACCCGCCGGTCTGTGTGGCCAGCGCCCCGAGGCACATGCCGCACGCCACCGCGGCGGCCGAGCCGGACGAACTGCCGCCGGGGGTCCGGTCGAGGTCCCACGGGTTGCGGGTCACGGGCGGGTCGAGGTAGGCGTAGGCGGTCGTCACCGTTTTCCCGACGATCACCGCCCCGGCCTGCCGCAGCCGGGCCACGCAGGTGGCGTCGGCCCGGGCGTAGCTGTTCGCCCACGCGGCTGACCCGCAGCCGGTCGGGAGGTCGTAGACGTCGATGATGTCCTTGACGCCGATCGGGATACCGTGCAGCGGGCCGCGGTAGTGACCGGCCTCCTGTTCGGCCGACAGCCGCTCGGCGTCCGCCCAGGCCCGGTCGCGGTCGAGGTAGGCCCAGGCTTTGACCCGCTCCTCATACTTGTCGATACGGCGGAGGCACTGCGACAGAAGTTGGGTCGGCGCGAGGGCACCGCGGCGGATCAGGTCCCCCGCGGCGGTGATGGTGAGCGGTTCGTCCATGTCTATACTCTACCCGGGGGCAGGGGGGTGCCAATGGACCGGGTGAAGGTGGCGATCCTCGGCGGGTCGGGGTACACGGCCGTTGAGCTGATGAAGATTCTGCTCCGGCACCCCGGGGTCGAGATCGTCGCCGTCACGTCCCGGCAGGATGAGCCTGTCGCGGACTTGCATCCGAGCTTGCTGAGTCGGCTCGACCTGCGGTGCGAGCCGTTCGACCCGGACCGACTCAAGGCGAAGGGCGTCGCGGTCGCGTTCGGCTGCCTGCCGCACGGGACGAGCATGGAGGCGGTGCCGCCGCTCTTGGACCGCGGGCTGCGGGTCATCGACCTGAGCGCCGACTACCGGCTCCGCGACCCGGCCGTCTACCACGAGTGGTACAAGGAGACGCACCACGACCCGGCCAACCTGGCCCGGGCCGTGTACGGCCTGCCGGAGGTGTACGGCGACCGGATCAACGACGCCCAACTCATCGCCAACCCGGGCTGCTACCCGCAGACGGCCATCCTCGGCCTCGCCCCGCTGCTGGCGAACGGGCTCGTCGAGCCGGCCGGGATCATCGTGGACAGCAAGAGCGGCGTGTCCGGCGGCGGGCGGACGCCGAAGCTGACGTTCCACTACCCGGAGTGCAACGAGAACTTTGCGGCCTACTCGGTCGGCAGCCACCGCCACACGCCGGAGATCGAGCAGGTGCTTTCGGACGTGGCCGGGCGGCCGGTGTCGGTGATCTTCACGCCGCACCTCGTACCGATGGACCGGGGCATCTTCAGCACCATCTACGCCACCCCGACCCGGGCCGTGACCGAGGACGAAATGACCGAGTTGTACCGGGCCTACTACGCCGGGAAGCCGTTCGTGCGGGTCCGGACGACGATCCCGGCAACGAAGGACACGGCCGGGACGAACTTCCTCGATGTGGCGGTAAGGGTCGTCCGGGGCGGGAAGGTGGTGGTGCTGGCGGCCGAGGACAACCTGGTCCGCGGGGCCAGCGGGGTGGCCGTCCAGAACTTCAACCGGATGTTCGGCTTCCCCGAGACGGCCGGGCTGCTGTGAGCCGGACGCCGCTTTCCCCTGCGTTTCCTAGTGGTTTCGCTGCGGTCGCCGGCATCGCCCACGGCCGACCGCCGGGGGTAGTATACACGATACGGTGCCCCAGTCAGTGCCCTTTCAGTAGCCCCCTTCCGCCGGACCCCGGTCTAAATTTCAGACTACCCGCCACGCCATCGGGGAGTGTCGCCCCGGCCGTACCACGGCGGCCCCGTCTCCCTGTTCTTGGCCAGGTCAACCCCTTCCGGTCTCTCGCCTTCAATGAATAAAAACGGCCCGCCGGCGGATCACCTGTTCCGCTAAGCGGCCGGATCGATCATCCTGTGTCCGTCGTCACCGAGTTGTTCGGGGGACGACCCACGGCGGACGCCGCTAAACCGTGGGCGTGACGAGCGGCACGGAGTGAAGAAGATGGCCGAGGCAACGACGAAGAGGGCGACGAAGGTGAAGCCCGACGCCCCGAGGCCGGCGGATCAACCCTTGACCCAGCCGAAGGATGGAGGCACGAGTATGGCAGACATGGACGACGGCTGGACGGTTCGGGTCAAGCCGACGAAGGCTGACATCCCCTACGGCCCGTATCAAGCGCTGTTCCTCGGGGCCGAGGACTGCGAGATCATCCCAAAGGGGTCGGCGACGACTGAACCCCGGCGGCGGTGGTCGTTCCGGATCACGGCCGGGCCGCTAGCCGGGACCGTAATCGACACGCTGACGGAGCGCAAGACCAGTGATCTGAACAAGTCCGGGCGGCTCGTCGCCGGCTTCAAGGGCGGGCCACTGAAGGACGGCGACCGGGTCAAAGCGATCGTAGACGAGGCAGTTGGGAAGCCGTGGACGGTGGTGTGGGGCCTCGGCCCCAAGGGCGGGGTCGGCATCCAGATGGTGTCGCCGAGCCTGTAGTTGTCGTGACCCGTGCCGGCGGCCGGGCTCAACGTCCCGGCCGCCGGCGTCCATCTTGAACCCAAACATTAGGAGATGCAGGCTAATGAGCAGTATTCCATTCGACACCTTGCGGGTTTATCTGTCGATCGGCTGGCCGTTGATGCCCGTGAACCGGCGGACCAAGCGGCCGATTACCCCCCACGGCTGTAAAGACGCCACTACCGACCCGGGGGTCGTGGCCGACTGGCACCGCCAGTACCCGGGCTGCGGGTGGGCGGTCGGCACCTCGGCCTCCCTCGGAGCCATCGACATTGATCCCCGGCACGGCGGGGACATCACGCTGGCGAAGATCATCGCCGGACACGGCCCGCTGCCGCAGACCTGGACCGCCCGGAGTGGGGGCGACGGCACCCACCACTACTTCCTATTCCCGGCCGGCACGAGCAGCCGGAACGATCTGTACCCCGGCATCGACCGTAAGGCAGATGGCGGGTATGTCATCATCCCCCCGTCCCGGATCGAAGTGCCTCACCACACCGGTCCGTACCGGTGGGAGGTTCGCCCGTGGGACGGGGTAGGGTTGGCCGAGGCCCCGTCCTGGTCTTGCGTCACCCCGTCTAAAGTTGTGAAGAAGACGCCGGCTCCAACTGAGGACGACGGGTGGACCGTTCAAGCTGCCGGGGCCGACCTCCTGACCCACCCCGGAGCCACGGCGAGGGCTCAGGGCGGGGAGGGACGGCGGCCGACCCTCTGCCGGTTGGTCGGCCTCCACCTCGCCCGAAGGGATTCCCCGAGTACCGTGATGGCGATGGCCGAGGCGTGGGCAGAGCGGTGTACACCCCCGCTGGACGATTGGGCGACCCACTGCGGCCACCTCATCGTCAAGGAGCAACGAAAGGCCGAGGGGCGGCGGTTGACAACCAACTCGCTTCCTCCCCCAGCATCTCAAGACGTGATCGCCGTGGGCGGTCTTGACGACGAAGAAAAAGTTGGATCGGACGCCGGCTCCTCGGTCGTGGACGCTTCTTCTTCGTCGCCTCCCCTCTCAGCGGATGACGACGGGTGGACCGTCCGGGCCGAGACCCCGACTTCGTCGCCGCCGCCACCGAATGTCGTCGCTGAGTGTGTAGAGGAGAAGGGGTTGTCAACCGACAAATCCGCAAGTCCGCCGTGGCCGTCCCTCCACCCCGACGCCTACTACGGGCTGTTGGGCTCCATGCTCGAAGCCGTGAGCCCGGAAACCGAGGCCGACCCGGTCGGCATCCTCTTGCCGTGGTTGGCCTGCTTCGGGTCGGTCGTCGGCCGTAGTGCTTGGCTGACGGTCGGGGCTGACCTCCACTATCCGAGTCTGTACGTGGGTGTGGTCGGCCGTACCAGCGACGCCAAGGGGGTCGGGTGGGGGGTCGCCGTCTGGCCGTTCGCCGAGGCCGATCCGGCGTGGGCCTCGGCCTGCCTCTGCCACGGCGTCAGCAGCGGCCAGGGGCTGGTCGATCGAGTCCGGGACGAGAGGCGGACGACGAAGGCGGACCGCAACGGGGTGATGCAGGAACACGTCGTCCCGGCCGCCCCGGACAAGCGGTGCCTTCTCCGGTTGGACGAACTGGCCGTCTGCTTCAAGCTTCAAGCCAGCGACAAGTCCACGTTGGGCGAGACGCTGCTAACGGCCTGGGGCGGGGCGGCGATGGAGACGCCGAACACCTCGCAGGGGGAGAACTACCGGAAGGCATCCGGGTACACCGTCTCCATTGTTGGGGACACCCAACCGGGGACGCTGGGGAAGCTGCTAGCCGGGGAGCGGGTGGAGGGGGTGAACGGGTGGATGAACCGGTTCTTGTGGTGTGCGGTGAGGGGCGGGTCCGACATCCCCCGGCCCAAGCCCATCGGTAAGATCCTCCGACCCTACATCGACCCCCTCAGGGACGCCTTGACCTTCGCCGTTGGCGTCGGCGAAGTCGGGTTCGACGCCGAGGCTGTGCGCATCTGGGACGGGGTGTACGGGGAGTTGCGAAGGTCCGGCGACAAGATTCCGCACACCGACCGGGCACGACCCCAGGTGCTGCGACTGGCGCTGGTGTACGCACTGGCTGACCGGTCGGGGGTCATCCGGGCGGATCACCTCCGGGCGGCACTGGCGGTATGGAACTACTGCCGGGCGTCGGCGGCGATGATCTTCGCCGGCGGAATTGGGGTCGAGTGTCGGCCGGAGGCACTGACCACGGCCGTCCTGAACGCCCTTCCGGCGACCGGCACCATCGAGCGGTGGCGGTTGAACGAGCGGTTTCGGAGGCGGGCGGCAGCCGGCGAGGTAGGCGATGCACTGGCTGAGTTGGAGAGCCAGGGGGCAGCGGCGTGCAGCCGGGCCTCGACCGGGGGCCGAGCGGCCGAGCGGTGGGGGCGTGCGGCTGCCGACGAAGAAGTGGCGAGGAGCGAACGGCCAACCGTTGACAACCTCCACCTCCCCCTTACCTCGAATCCTGCCGATGGCGTTGGGCGAGGGGTTGGCGACGAAGAAGAAGTTCCGCCCACAGCCCCGGCGATGAGTTCTTCTTCGTCGGCAGATGGGAACGAGGGTCGAGAGGGGCAGAGGGTGGAAGGGGGTTGTCAGCCGCCGCCAAACGCCGCTGTCGGATGGGTCCGGTCGGATGTCGAGATCGTTGAAGTGACCGACGCCGACACGGCCACAGCGGACGACGACTTCCTCCGGTCGTCGGCTACCGCAAACGATCCCGAGAGGGGGATCATTCACGGCGGGGAGGCGGGACCGCCGCTCGACGTGGACTTCTTGGGGGATGGGGGGCCGCTGGACGTGTCCGGGATCATCATCCCAGGTGTGCGGGTTCACGTCGCCGGGTACGACCAACCCGGGAAAGTCATCGCTGTCTACTCCCAACTCGCCCCGACCCCGGACATCATCCGGGTGAGCGTTCCGGGTGTCGGAGCGGTTGACGTGCCCCGTACCGACGTGGAACGACATTCGGAAATTTAGAATCCGTGACCCTTACCCTTCCCGATCGGCGGCGCTCACCTGGCGCTGACCGGTCGGGGGTGGGGTTACTGTACCGTCCGTGTGGACCGGTTGAGGTAGCCGGACCCGAATTGCTGTACGGACTTGACCAGGCCGCTTCGGCGGTTCCGACCGCCCGCCAAGTCCCGATCACGATTGGTAGTCACCAGGGTTTTCCTTCGAGATCGTCACTTAGGTCTACGTCCATCCAGGCGAAGATGTCGTCCAAGTCCACCATGCTGTTGTCGTGAATGTCCTCGGCGGCGACTTGGAACTCCGTCCGCCAGTACGCCACCGCCTTATGGGCCTGATCTAGCGAGGTGGTGTAGCGGCTGTCGATTCGCCGGCTTTCCTCCCCATCCACATCCGCCAGCATGAGGTGGTACAGCGTGTTCCAGCGGTTCAGGAAGATCATCGGCCTCATCGTGGGTCTCCGGTATGGCTTATTGACCGAAGACATTATAACTCGGTCGGCAAATCTGTTTTATGTCGGTAGTTTCCAAACTCGGACCGTCCCGTCCACCGACCCGGTCACGGCCGTCCGAAGGTCCGGGGCGAAGTCGATCCCCCACACCGTCGCCGTGTGCCCGACGAGCCGGAACAACTCGGCCGAGCGTCTGGCATCCCAGACGATCACCTCCCCGGTGTCCGGAACCGTGACCGCCCACCAAGAATCTGGTCCGGTCGAGACTGCCCGGTACACTCGCTCTGGGTAGCCCTCCGCCCCCCATAACCCCGTGCCGGTCGCCGCCTCCCACGTCCGGAACGCCCGGTCCCACCCGACCGATGCCACCTGCCCTCCGTCGGGGGAAAAAGCACCGTTCAGGACGGTGTGTCGGTGCCCGTCGAACCGGGCGACCCCTCTCCCGGTGTCAGCGTCCCACAGCCGGGCCGTCCGGTCGTTGCTCCCGGTCAGCACCCGTCGGCGATCGGGCGAGAACCGGACGAACTGCACGTCCAACTCGTGCCCCTCCAGCCGAGCAACTGTGCGGAGTGAAGGGAGTTCGTACACCACCCCGACCGTCCCCCAGGCTGCCGCTGCTCGCTCCCCATCCAGGGACACCGCCACCGTCGAGACGAACCGGCTGACCTTTTCAGCTTGGGCCGCCTGCTTTCCAGACCCGAGGTCCCACAGGCGGACCGTCCGGTCGTGCCCGCCGGTCACGGCCGCACGCCCGTCGGCTGCCACTGCGGCGCTCATCACCCACCCGCCGTGCCCGGTCAGCCGCAACGCCTCCCGGCCGGTCTCCAGGTCCCACACCCGGGCCGTCCCGTCCTCCCCGGCCGACAGGACCCGCTGCCCACCCGGGATCAGGACGGTAGCGTGGATCGGCCGCCCGTGGCCCTCCAGGCGTAAGACTTCTGCCCCACGAGGAATAGGTGCCACATTTTCCTGGGGTTCCCGCCGGGTCAGCCGGCGGCCGGTGAGGTAGGCGGCGGTCCCCACCACGGCCGTGCCGGCGACGTACCCGAGTAATCGGCGGCGGGACGGGTGGGCGGGGGTGCCGGCCAGGTGGGAGTACGGCTCCAGCGCCCCGGCGGCCTCGGCCGCCGTCGGGAACCGCCGGGCCGGGTCCGTCATCCGCCCCACCGCCCGGACCAGCCCGGCCGGCAGGCCCGGCCGGACGGCCGCTAGCGGCTCCGGAATGCTCTGCTGGCTACCCCACCCGGGCGGCCGGTCGTCGGGCGTAAACGGCATGCGGCCGGACAGCAGGTGGTACAGGGTGCAGCCGAGCGAGTAGATGTCCGCCCGGGGGTCGGCAGTTCCGCCGGCGGCCTGTTCCGGGGCAACATACCCGGGCGTCCCAGCCGCCGTCCCCGCCCCCTCACCGGCCTCGGCGGCGATCCCGAAGTCGGCCAGCAGCGCCCGCCCGTGGTGGTCCAGCAGGACGTTCCCGGGCTTCACGTCCCGGTGGACGAACCCCCGGGCGTGGGCGTAGGCCAAGGCGCCAGCCACCTGCACCGCCCAATGAACCGCATCGGCCGTGTCCGGCGTGCCTTTGGCAAGTCGGTCGGCCAGACTCCCGCCCTCGATGTATTCGCTGACGATGAATGCGGCGTCCCCGTCCCGGCCCACGTCGAACACCGGGGCCACATGAGGGTGCCGCAGCCCGGCCACCCGTCGGGCCTCGGCCACGAACCGGTCCAGCCGGCCGCCGGCCAGCCGCCCGGGCCTCGGGAGTTTGACGGCCACGACCCGCTGCAACTCGCCGTCGAACCCGAGCCACACCTGGGCCGACCCGCCCTCGGCCAGAACCTTGTCGAGGCGATACCGGCCGCACAACGTCCGGCCCACCGCCGCATCTGTCGGGTTGGTCGGGGAGCCGGGGGCGGTGTCTTCGGCCACCCCCGGATGCACCAGCCAAGCCGTCGCACGCAGGGCGGCGATCTGGCGGGCGAGTTCCCCGGCCAGCCGGGGATGGTCCCGGCACAGGTCCTCGACCGGTACGTCCTCCCCCCGCTCGTGATGTTCCTCCCACCGGATCAGGAGGTCGGCCAGGATGTCCTCGGGCGGTCGGTCAGCCATCGGCCAGGGCCTCGTGCAGGCGGATGCGGGCGGCGTGCCAGTGCCGCTTGACGGTCCGGACCGACACGCCGATGAGGGTCGCCGCCTCGTCCTGGGTGAGCCCGTCGTACCAGAGCAGGTGGACGACCTCCCGCTCGTCCGCCGGCAGCCGGTCTACGGCGGCGTGGAAGGCGGCCCACTCGTCCAGGTCGGCCGGCTCGGCGGCCCTCGCCCCGGCCAATGCCCCGCCCTCGTCGTCGGCCGGCTGGCCGTCGGTGTGGTGGTTCGCCCCGGCCCCGTCCGCCGCCCGGTGGTGCTTGGCCATGTCGAGCAAGGTGCGACGGACCTGGACCGCCGCCAAGTTCAAAAAGTGACGGGCGGACTCGGGCCGCACGTCCTCCAAAGCTCGGTGGAGCCGGAGCATGGCCGCCTGGAACACGTCGTCCGTCTCCTCCCACCGCCGGAGGTCGGGGTAAGACCGGAACATCTTCCGGGTCAGGGCCAGCAGCCGGCCGGCGGCGTGTTCGAGCAGGGCGGTGCGGGCCGCCTCCCCCCACCCGTCCGGGTGAGCGAGAAGAACTTGCAGCCGGGTGTCGGAACAGAGATCGGGTGGCATAGGGGCGGTCCCTTCGGGCTGGGTTGGGGACGGCCCATCGTACCACGGCCCGGGCCGAACGCCACCGGCCGCTACCAGGAAGTGCGACCTCGGCGGCGGAAGGGGACGTGAAAAAGGTGACTTCCGAAGGAAATCCTGGCCCGTTCCGGGATCAGCGGTCGCACAGCAAGGTAGGGCGGCCGACTCGTCCGCCGTACACCCAAACCCCCGGTACGTCCGGGCTCACCCATCACGGCACCTCGCTGCCGTTACCGGAGACGGGCGATGGCCCTCAACCCGTGCCACGAGTGCGGCAAAGACGTGTCCTCGTCGGCGGCCGCTTGCCCCCACTGCGGGGCACCGCCCAAGGCCGAACCGGTCGTCACGACGAAGAAGTTCCGCCTCAAGCGGTGGCTCCCCGTCCTGCTCATCGCCGGGGTAGTCATCGGTGGCGGGGCCGTTCTGGTCAACGCCTTCGGCGACTTGGACAAGGAGTATGCCAAGGGTCGGGAACAGAGCGACGATCAGGCCCAGGCCCGGAAGGTGATCGACGGCTGGCTCGGGGAGCAGAAGGCCGGCCGGTCGGGCGACCGGTACTGGAGCGGCGGGAAGGCGGGCAGCAGGCTCTTTGCGGTCCGCAACTGGGAGGTGGTGGACCTCGACATCCGGCGTGGGGGCTTTCCCAGTACGGCGGTTGCCACCGTCCGGGTCGATTCGAGTACCCAGGGCGGCATGCCCATCACGGTCCTCTGGAACATACGACTCACGTCCACGCAGCCGGCGATCTGGGTGATTGACGACGTGGGCGAGGTGAGCGGTCGCCCGGGCTCGCCCGGCCGGTAATCGGCACGTCGTCACGCCGACGGCAACCTCCCGTCGTCACCACCGGCCCGTCTTGTCGGACGGCCTGGGACGGGACGCATCCAACCGGGGAGAACAGCGTGTACCGTTTCCTGGCACTTGCTCTGCTCGTCGTTATCACGACGGGTCCGGCCGTCAGCGCCAACGATCCACCAGCCGGCAAGCCAAGCGACCCGCTGGCGGGGATCACCGGGGAGTGGGTCGTGACCACCTACGTCGTCGGCGGCCAGACGCAAATCCAGAACGGCGTGACACCCATACCGGACGGCACGGCCCCGGCGGTGCGGGCGAGCATCGAGGCCCAACGCCGCACCCGGCACCTGCTGCTGGTTGACGCCCGGGTGTTCAAGCTGGTGATGGGGGCCAGCGGGACTGATTTCGTGGGACTCTACAAGATCGACACGACCCAGACCACCAACCACCTCGACATCGAAACCGGCACCGTGATCGACAGGGGGTTTTGCAAGGCCATCTGCTCCGTCAGCGGGGACACTCTCCAGGTCTGCTTCGCCGGTGCCGGGGGCGAGCGACCGGCGAAGTTCGAGAGCCCTTCGGGGTCGGGTGTAATCCTCATCACCTGCACCAGGATGGCCGTGCCGGGCGAGGGTCCGTCTGCCAGCCCGAACCCTACCGTCAACCTGAACCGAGGCGTGCCGCCACCGGCCGGCGGCCGGGACCGGCGTGATCCGGCGGTGGCCCACAACCTCTGGGACGACGGCAAGAAGGCCGAGGCGGTCAAGGAATACCGCCTGCTGCTCACCCGGCACGTCAACCACCTGCACAAAGAAGCTGAGGGCGGGAAGCGGTCGGTGACGGCGGACATCCTCAAGCCGTTTACAGACGCTGCGGCTGGTCAGCAGTCGCTCGACAAGGACGACGTGGAGAAGATTGTTCTCCGAGTCTTCGAGTCCAGCGTGGTCGGGGGGGTTAGGTTCTGTCTGCTGAAACCGGTTGGCTGCGGAGCAGCCGGAGGTAGCGGCGAATCATGGCGAGTTGCACGGT
>JAIEQO010000125.1 GCA_019747655.1 Gemmataceae bacterium
GATCCCCCGCGGCCGGGCGCCCTTTATTTTCTCTCCCGCCGGGGTGGGGGGGGGGGCCCGCCCCCCCCCCCCCCCCCCCCCCCCCCCCCGCGAAAATCGTCACGACCGCCAACAGGGCGAACCTCCGCATCGTTGACCTCCGCAGTTCTTCGGGGATGCCGCCGGCTGCCGACGGCGACTGGCTCGACGAATCCCGATCCATACCCCAGACGTTACTCAGCCGACGGCACGTCCGCAAGAACTTTTTCCCACTTTTTCGGCACGAACGGAACGCGCTACTTGTTCCCCTTCAAGACCCCCCGGGCGGCCATCCAGTCGCCCACCCGGGCCGGCCACGTCGCGCACGGGTGCGGGACCTTGTTGATCCCGTACCCGTGCCCGCCGGCCGAGTAGAAGTGCGTCTCGGCCGGCACCGCCGCCTTCTTCAGCGCCAGGTACAGGGCCGTGCTGTTCTCCACCGACACCGGGTCGTCGGTCGAGTGGACGAAGCACATCGGCGGCGTCTCCTTCGTCACCCGGAACTCCGGCTTCAGGGCCCCACCCTTGTCCACCACCCCGCCGGGGTAGATCAGCACCGCGAAGTCCGGCCGGTACGGCTCCTTGTCGGCCGCGTCGACCGTGTCGTACTCCCGCTTGTCGTGGCAGCAGGTCCAGGCGGTCAGGTTGCCGCCGGCCGAGAACCCCAACATCCCCACCCGCTTCGGGTCGATGCCCCACTCCTTCGCCCGGCTCCGGACGATCGACAGGGCCCGCTGGGCGTCCTGCACGGCGGCCAGGTTGGTCGGCGTCTGCCCCGGCCGGGTCGGCACCCGGTACTTCAGGAGCACCGCCGTCACGCCCAGCTCGTTGAGCCAGTCGCACACCTTCGTCCCCTCGTGCTCGATCGCCAGGATCGAGTACCCGCCGCCCGGGGCCACCACGACGGCACAGCCCGTGTCCTTGTCCTTCGACGGCTTGTAGACGCTGATCGTCGGCTCGCTCACCTTCTCCAGCCGCTTGATGGTGTCGCCGGGCTTGTTCGGCTGGAGGGCTTCCGGGCCGATGTCCTTCGTCTCGCCGGGGGCCTTCCCCGGCCACAGCTTGACCACCGCCGCCGGCTCGGCGGCCGGCAGCGGACCCGCGAGCAGGAATCCGAGAATCGTGGCGGAGAGGGGCCGCATCGGACTTTTCCCCGGTGTAACGCCGGCGGGGTTTGTTAAAATGGCACCGCCCCGCTCCCGGCCCGGCCATTGTGCCCCGGCCGCCTCGCCCCGACAAGGACGCCAGGGGTTTGTACCCCTGGCTACCGTCGGTCGTCCCTCCGGGACTCCGGCTGTCTTGAGCCGCGGAGCGGCGACCGACGGTAGCCAGGGGTTTGCACCCCTGGCAGACACAACGGGCCACACCGTATGCTCCGCCTCGCGCCGCCGGTCCTCGTCGTCGCCCTGGTCGCCGTCCCGGCCCCGGCCGACGGCCCCAAGCCGGCGGGGAAGCTCCCGCCCGACCCGGCCCAGCACTGGGCGTTCAAGGCCCCGGTTCGCCCCGCGGTCCCCGCCGGGGCCGACCACCCCGTCGATGCGTTCATCCGCACCCGGCTCAAGGCCGAGGGCCTAAAGCCCTCGCCGGAGGCCGACAAGGTCACGCTCTGCCGCCGGCTGTACCTCGACCTCGTCGGCCTGCCGCCGACGCCGAAGGAGGTGGACGAGTTCGTGGCGGACGCCTCGCCGGACGCTTACGGCAAGCTCGTGGACAAGCTGCTGGCCTCGCCCCAGTACGGCGAGAAGTGGGCCCGGTGGTGGCTCGACGCCGCCCGGTACGCGGACAGCGACGGGTACGAGAAGGACATGAGCCGGCCGGTCTGGATGTACCGCGACTGGGTCGTCGGGGCCCTCAACCGCGACCTCCCCTACGACCGGTTCGTGATCGAGCAACTGGCCGGCGACCTCCTGCCGAACGCGACGCAAGACCAGCAGGTCGCCACCGGGTTCGTGCGGATGTCGATGCTCAACGAGGAGGGCGGGGTGGACCCGGAGCAGTTCCGGACGGAGGCGATGATCGACCGGATGGACGCGGTCGGCAAGGCGTTCCTCGGGCTGTCGGTCGCCTGCGCCCAGTGCCACGACCACAAGTTCGACCCGATCTCGCAGGAAGACTACTACCGGGTGTTCGCCTTCCTGAACAACGACCACGAGGCCCGCCGGCTGGTCTACTCGCCGGCCCAGCAGGTGCGGGTGGCCGACCTCCGCCGGCAGATGACGGAGGCCGCGGAGGGGATCAAGCACGGCCACGCCGACTGGGAGAAGCGGATGGCCGCGTGGGAGAAGGCGGCCGCGAAGGACCAGCCGAAGTGGCAGGTCGTCGAGAAGGTCGAACACGTCGGCGACGCCGACCAGCGGTACTACGACCTGAAGGACGGGTCCATCCTGGCCCAGGGGTACGCCCCGACCATCCACAGCAGCCGGATGAAGGCCGCCAGCCCGGCCAAGACGATCACCGGGTTCCGGCTCGAACAGCTCAACGACCCGAACCTGCCGGCCGGCGGCCCGGGGCGGTCGTTCATGGGCACCGCGGCCCTGACCGAGTTCAAGGTCGAGGTCGAGACCGCCAAGGAGCCGGGGAAGAAGACGGCCGTGAAGTTCGCCCGGGCGGCGGCCGACTTCAGTAACCCCGAGCGGGAACTCGAAAAGAACTTCGACGACAAGAGCAAGAAGCGCCGCGTCACCGGGCCGGTGGCCTACGCCATCGACGGCCGGGACGACACCGCCTGGGGGATCGACGCCGGGCCGGGCCGGCGGAACAGCCCTCGGGTGGCCTGGTTCGTCCCCGAAAAGCCGGTCGAACTGCCGGACGGCGGCACCCTCCACTTCGACCTCGTCCAGCGACACGGCGGGTGGAACAGCGACGACCACATGAACAACAACCTCGGCCGGTTCCGGCTGAGCGTGACCGGCGACGCCGTGCCGTTCGGCGACCCGCTCCCGGTCCGGGTGAACGAAGCCCTGGCCGTCCCGGCCGAGAAGCGGACCCCGGCCCAGGTGGACACGCTGTTCGGCCACTGGCGGACGACGGTTCCGGACTTCCGGGAGGCGAACGACAAGATCGAGACGGTGTGGCGGCAGTGGCCGGAGGGCGCGCAGTCGCTGGTGGTCATGGCCCGGGACGAGCCGCGGACCACCCACCTGTTCAAGCGGGGGAACTGGCTCAAGCCGGGGGACGAGGTCGAGGCCGGGGTGCCGGGGTTCCTCCACCCGCTCCCCAAGGACGCCAAGCCGGACCGGCTGACGTTCGCCCGGTGGGTGGCGGACAAGAAGTCGCCGACGACGGCCCGGGCGATCGTCAACCGGGTCTGGCAGGCGTACTTCGGGGCCGGGCTGGTCGGCTCCAGCGAGGAGTTCGGCACCCAGGGCGACAAGCCCAGCCACCCGGAGCTGCTCGACTGGCTGGCCTGCGAGTTCACCGAGCCGACCGTCTTGGCGAGCGGGGGCCGTAAGGCCCCTGATGGGGTTAAGGATCAGGGGGCTGACGCCCCCCGCTCGCCGTGGAGCTTGAAGACGCTCCACAAGCTGATCGTGACCTCGGCGACCTACCGGCAGGCGTCGAAGGTCTCGCCCGAGCTGTTGGAGAAGGACCCGCAGAACAAGCTGCTGGCCCGCGGGCCGCGGTTCCGGGTCGACGCCGAGGTGGTCCGGGACGTGGCACTGGCGGCCAGCGGCCTCTTGAACCCGAAGCTGGGCGGGCCGGCCGTGTTCGCCCCGGCCCCCGGGTTCCTGTTCCAGCCGCCGAACAGCTACGGCCCGTTCGAGTGGCCGGAGGCGAAGGGCGACGACCGCCACCGGCGGGGGCTGTACACGTTCCGCCGGCGGTCCACCCCGTACCCGGCGCTGGTGGTGTTCGACGCCCCGGTCGGGGAGGCGTCGTGCGTCAAGCGGGCCCGGACGAACACGCCGCTGCAGGCCCTGACCGGGCTGAACGAGGCGATCTTCGTCGAGTGCGCACGGGCCCTGGGCAAGCGGGTCATCACCGAGGGCGGCAAGAGCGACGCCGGCCGGCTGACCCTGACGTTCCGGCTCTGCACCGGGCGGAAGCCGTCCGACGACGAGCTGGCCGTGCTGACCGGGCTGTTGGACAAGCACCGGGCCCGGTTCGCGGCCGGCGAGGCGAACCCGGCCGAGGTCGCCACCGGCTCGAAGGACGGCAAGGACGCGCCGCCGGCCGGGGCGACGATGGCCGACTGGGCGGCGTACACCCTCGTCGCCCGGGTCGTCCTGAACCTGGACGAGACGGTCACGAAGGAGTAGTGCCGGCACAGGCAGGAATGCCCGTGCCACCGAAGAGTCTAATTGGTGGCACGGGCATTCCTGCCTGTGCTCCGTCCCGGGGAACTGCCATGCGTCCCGCCCTGTTCGCCCTGGCCGCGGTGGTCGTGTCGCTCCCGGCGGGCGCACGCGAGCCGAAGCCGGCCGTCGGGTTCGTCCCCTTGTTCAACGGCAAGGACCTGTCCGGCTGGGTGAACGTGAACTGCGCCCCCGGCACGTTCTTCGTCAAGGGCGACGAGATCGTCACCACCGGGAACCCGACCGGGTTCCTCCGGACCGACCGGCAGTACGAGAACTTCGAGTTGGAGTTCGAGTGGATGCACGTCGAGCCCGAGAAGATGGCCAACAGCGGGCTGTTCGTCTGGGGCGACCCGCTCCCGGCCGTCGGCACCCCGTACACCCGGGGGATCGAGGTCCAGGTCCTCATCAACTACGCCCCGCCGGACCGGTGGGCGACCAGCCACGGCGACATCTTCAGCATCTGGGGGGCCAAGTGCGTCCCGGACCGGCCGCACCCGAAGGGGATCGAGCGGTGCCTGCCGAGCGAGGACCGGGTCAAGGGGGCCGGCGAGTGGAACCACTACCGCGTCGTGGCGAATGACGGCGTCATCAAGCTCTCGGTCAACGGCAAGGAGGTCTCGGGGGTCAGCAAGTGTAACCCCCGTAAGGGCTACCTGGCCCTTGAAAGCGAGGGGGCCGAGTGCCACTTCCGGAACCTCAAGCTCAAGGCGCTGCCCACCACCAACCCGAAGCCGGACGAGGTGGCGAAGGTCTGGGAGGGGCACAAGAGCCTGTTCGACGGCCTCGACCTGACCGGCTGGAAGACGGAGAAGGGTGCCTGGAAGGCCGAGGGCGGGGTGCTCAAGGCCGCGGGCAAGGCCGACCTGGAGACGGGGGCGGCGGTCTCCCGGTACGAACTGGCGTTCGACTTCAAGCTCCCCGAGAAGGCCGGGACGGTCGCGGAGAGCCTGACGGTCCGGCTCCCGGGCAGTGCGCGGCTGGTGTTCAACCGGAAGGGGCTGGGGTTGGTCGGGACGGCAACCGAGAAGGACCCGGCGGCGTGGCTGGCGGCCGAGGGCCCGGGCGACGGGGTCGTCGACCTCAAGCCGGAACAGTACGCCCGGCCCGGGGCGTGGGCCCGGGCCGTCGTCCGGTCCGACGGGAAGGAGGTGGTCGTGCGGTTCAACGACCACCCGGTCTACCGCCGGGGTGTCGCGAAGGACCCGCCGGCCGGGCCGGTCGTGTTCCGCCCCGCGCCGGGCCTGGAGGTCATGAACGTGTTCGTCCGCGACCTGAAGGGGAAGTAGCCATGACCACCGCGACCGAAACGCCGGACGCCGCCGAGGCCGACGCCCTCATCGACCGGGCCCTGAAGCTGCCCCCGGCCGAACGGGAGCGGGTCGGGTTGGCCGTCCTCGGCAGCCTGGGTGCCCCGCCGAACTCCGACGCCGACCGGGGCTACTGGAAGGCCGAGATCGCCCGCCGGATCGAAGCCGTCCGGAACGGGACGATGAAGACTTATACCCTCGACGAGACGATGGACTACCTCCAGAGGGTCGTCGACGAGGGGCCGTCGACATGACGTTCGAGGTCACCGACGCCGCCCGGGAGGATGTCGCCGCGGCCGTCCGGTTCTACAACTCGAAGCCGGGCCGGTACGGCGCCGCCGTCCGGGCGGAGTTCAACCGGGCGGCCCGGGCGATCGCCGCGGACCCGCGGTCCTTCTCGCCGGTCGAGGACGAGTACCCCGGGGTCGAGGCACGGGAGTTCCTGATCGCCCGGTTCGGCCAGCGGGTCGTCTTCGCCATCGAAGGCGAGCGAGTCCAGGTGATCGCCGTCGTCCACGCGTCCCGCTCGCTCGGCTCCTGGCACGGCCGCGTTACCCCGACCACCTGACCCCGAGGCGACCTGATATGTTCGCGTCCGAGTTCCAGGCCGAGCAGCACCGCCACGCCACCCGCCGGTGGTTCCTCAAGGACTGCGGGGTCGGCCTCGGGGCCGTCGCCCTCAACGCCCTCCTGAACGAGTCCGGCCGGGCCGCCCCGGAGCAGGCCCCGGCCGACCCGATGGCCCCCAAGAAGCCCCACTTCGCCCCCAAGGCCAAGCGGGTCATCTACCTGTTCATGGGCGGGGCCCCCAGCCACCTCGAACTCTTCGACCACAAGCCGCAACTGGCCAAGTTCAACGGCACCCTCCCGCCGCCGGAGCTGCTCAAGGGCTACCGGGCCGCGTTCATCAACCCGAACTCCAAGCTCCTCGGGCCGAAGTTCAAGTTCAACAAGGTCGGCAAGAACGGCACCGAGCTGTCCGAGCTGCTGCCGCACCTCGCGGAAGTCGTCGACGACATCGCCCTGGTCAAGGGCATGGCGACCGACGCCTTCAACCACGCCCCGGCCCAGATCATGGCCCTGACCGGCAGCCAGCAGTTCGGCCGGCCCAGCGCCGGGGCCTGGGTCACCTACGGCTTGGGGAGCGAGTCGAAGGACCTGCCCGGGTTCGTCGTCTTCTCGTCCGGCGACAAGGGGCCCAGCGGCGGGAACGCCTGCTGGGGGGCCGGGTTCCTCCCGACCGCCCACGCCGGGACCGTGTTCCGGTCCGGGGCCGAGCCGGTCCTGTTCCTCGGCAACCCGCCCGGCGTCGACGCCCGGATGCAGAAGGACTCGCTCGACGCCATCAGGGAGCTGAACGCCAAGCGGCTGGGCGTGGTCGGCGACCCGGAGATCGCCGCCCGCATCTCGGCCTACGAGATGGCCGGGCGGATGCAGGCCAGCGCCCCGGAACTCATGGACCTGTCGAAGGAGGCGAAGGAGACGCTCGACATGTACGGCGTCGAGCCCGGCAAGCCGGGGTTCGCGGCCAACTGCCTGCTGGCCCGCCGGCTGATCGAGCGGGGCGTCCGGTTCGTCGAGCTGTTCCACGAGGCCTGGGACCACCACGGCGGGCTGGTCGGCGGGCTCAAGGCCCAGTGCAAGAAGACCGACAAGGCCAGCGCCGCCCTGGTCAAGGACCTGAAGCGGCGGGGCCTGCTGGACGACACCCTGGTCATCTGGGGCGGGGAGTTCGGCCGGACGCCGATGGTCCAGGGCGGGGACGACGGCCGGGACCACCACCCGAACGGGTATACGATGTGGCTGGCCGGCGGCGGGGTGAAGCCCGGCCTCGTCATGGGCGCGACCGACGAGCTGGGGTTCAACGCCGTCGAGGACCGGGTCCACGTCCACGACCTGAACGCGACGGTCCTGCACCTGCTCGGGCTCGACCACGAGAAGCTGACCTTCCGGTCCCAGGGCCGGGACTTCCGGCTCACCGACGTCCACGGCCACGTCGTCGAAAAGATGTTGGCGTAAGGCGGGGGACACGAGCCGCACGATGGACGCCGAAGAAGACACGATCAGACAAAATGCAGATTAAATTCTTGGTTCGGATCGTGTTCTTTTCCGCGTCCATCGTGCGGCCGTTCCGGGCTTGGTCGTGATCGAACTCATCGACCTCGCCGTCCGGCAGGGCTCCTTCCACCTCGCCGGCATCTCCCTCGCCGTCCCGGCCGGGCGGTACGCCGTCCTGATGGGCAAGAGCGGGTCCGGCAAGACCACCGTCCTCGAAGCCGTGGCCGGGCTGCGGCCGGTCGCGTCGGGCACCGTCCGGCTGGCCGGCCGCGACGTGACACACCTCACCCCGGCCGCCCGCCGGGTCGGCTACGTCCCCCAGGACGGGGCGCTCTTCGGGACGATGTCCGTCCGCGACAACCTCGGGTTCGCCCTCGACGTGCGGGGCGACCCGCCCGCGGCGGTCGGCAAGCGGGTGGACGAACTGGCCGGGTGGCTGGGGCTGGTGCCCCTGCTCGGCCGCCGCCCGCACGGCCTGTCCGGCGGGGAGAAGCAGCGGGTGGCCCTCGGCCGGGCGCTGGCCGCCCGCCCGCCGGTGCTGCTGTTGGACGAGCCCTTAAGTTCGCTCGACGACGACACCCGGGACGAGCTGGTCGAGCTGCTGCTGCGCGTCCGGGCGGCCCGGGACGTGACCGTCCTGCACGTCACCCACAGCCGGGCCGAGGCCGCCCGGCTCGGGGACCTCGTGTTCCGGCTGGAGGGCGGGGCGATCGTTTCGGGCGAGTGGGGGGCGTGAGACGGTCGTTTCCCTGGGACCGCGGGCGTCCCGCCCGCTCTTCGGCAGACGATCGAAGAGCGGGCGGGACGCCCGCGGTCCCAGGGGCCCGGTCACGCCGGCGGCTGGTACGGCCGGCTCCGGTGCCGGGCCCACGACTCGAACTTCCCGGCCTTCGCCGTCCCCAGGAAGTCGCCCGCTTCGAGCCGCGCCTCAAGGGCCGCCACCGCGGCGACCTCAACGTCCACCTCGGCCGACTTCGGGGCCCCGTGCAAGAGTTGCCGGGCCTCGGCCAACAGCCGCTTCGCCTCGTCGAGGTTGTGTCGGTCGAGCGCCTCGGCCGACCGCTTCTTCAGCCGGGCGACCAGTAGGAGTACCGCCCGCCCCTGCACCTCGACGTTCGCCGCCAGGGCGTCCCACACCGCCGCCGGCACCGCCGGCAGGGTCAGCCCGACGGTGGCCGACCGCCGGGACCCGTCCGGGGCCGCCCACTCGGCCCGGAACCGGACCACCGCGGCCTCGCCCCGCGCGGCCGGCACCGTCAGCCGGACCACGACCAGGACCGGCAAGCCGCCGACCAGGTTCGGCAGCTTGAGCCGGCCGTCCGGCGTCCGGTCGAGGTCGTTCAGCACGTCGAGGCCGGTGACGCCCGGGGCCGGCTCGACGGCCAGCGTCGCGTCCGTCCCGACGGTCCCGGCCAGGCCCATCAGCTCGGCCCGGAAGATCGCGGGAAGTTGGGCCGGCGACTCCACGAAGTAGTAGTTCCCGTCCCCGGACCGGGCCATCGCTTCGAGCAGGTCCTCGTTGTAGTCCCGGCCGAGGCCGAGCGTGGTCGTCGTCACCCCGTCGGCCACCCGCTTGTGGACGTCCGTGGCGATGGCGTCCGGCCGGGACTCGCCGACGTTGGCCAGGCCGTCCGAGAGGAGCAGCACCCGGTTCAGGCCCTTCGGGACGAGGTGCGACGCCACCTGGTTCGCCCCCTCGGCCCAGCCGCCGTGCAGGGCGGTGCTCCCGCCGGGGTGGACGTTGGCGATCAGCCCGAGCAGCCGCGGTTTGTCGGCCGGGGCGTTGGGGTACAGCGTCTCGACCTTGTCGTCGAAGATGGTCAGGCTCACCCGGTCGGGCGGGCCGAGGTCGCCGACCACGAACGCCGCCGCCTCCCGGGCGTACCCGAGCTTGTTCGCCTCGGCCATCGACCCGGACCGGTCGATGACCAGGCTGAGGTTCAGCGGCGGCCGGGCGGTCGTCGCGGCCGGCTCCGGCGGGGTCAGCCGGAACAGCACGTCGAGGGTGGCGGCGGCGTCCGACCGGACGGCCGGGCGGAGGGGGACGACTTCGACGCGGGGCTCGGCCACGGCGACCTCGGGGGCGGGAGGTGGGGCGACGGTCGGACTACCGCCATCGTACCCGACCCGGGTGTCCGCCGCGAGGGGCGGAGCCATGCCCACCCAGGGCTCCCGCCCTGGGCTACATTCAGTCGCCCCTCCGGGGCTCCGGAGTCTTGAGCCCCGGAGGGGCGACTGATGGTAGCCAGGGGTGCAAACCCCTGGTCTAATGGCACCACCTCCCCCGGAGCCCGCCATGCGCCGCCTCCCGCTCCTCTTCGCCCTCCTCGCGGCACCAGCGTTCGCCGCCGACCGGCCGGACATCGTGGTCGCCGACTTCGAGGGCGACCGCTACCCGGCCGGCTGGACCACCACCGGCACCGCCTTCGGCGACGGCCCGGCTAAAGGGACGCTGCCCGACCAGATGCCCGTCACCGGCTACCTCGGCAAGGGCCTCGTCAACAGCTACCGCGGCGGCGACAAGAGCACCGGCACCCTCACCTCGCCCGAGGTCAAGCTGGAGCGGAAGTTCGTCAACCTCCTCGTCGGCGGGGGCAAGCACCCGGGCAAGACGTGCGTGGACCTGCTCGTCGGCGGGAAGGTCGTCCGGACCTCGACCGGCCCGAACGACCGGCCCGGCGGGAACGAGCGGCTGGAGTGGGTGACGTGGGACGTGGCCGAGTGGGAGGGGAAGCCGGCCGTCTTCCGGATCACCGACGCCGAGACCGGCGGCTGGGGCCACGTCAACGTCGACCACATCACCCTGAGCGACACCAGGAAGGAGGCCGGGCCGGTCAGCCGGACGTTCAAGGTCGATCAGCCGTACCTGCACCTGCCGGTCAAGAACGGCGCCCCGATGCGGCGGGTGAAGTTCGTGGTCGGCGGGAAGACGGTCCGCGAGTTCGACATCGAATTGGCCGACGACAAGCCGGACTGGGTGGCGTTCTCCGAGGTCGGGCCGTTTAAGGGAAAGGAGCTGAGCGTCGAGACCGTCCTGCCGGCCGACTCGAAGGCGCTGGCCGCCCTGGCGCTGGCGGCCGACGTGCCGGACGCCGCGAACCTGTACAAGGAGAAGCACCGGCCGCTGTTCCACTTCACCAGCCGGCGGGGCTGGCTGAACGACCCGAACGGGCTCGTCTACCACAACGGCGAGTGGCACCTGTTCTACCAGCACAACCCGTTCGGGGTGGAGTGGGGGAACATGCACTGGGGGCACGCCGTCAGCAAGGACCTGGTGCGGTGGACCGAACTCGGCGAGGCCCTGTACCCGAAGGGGATGAACGACATGGCGTTCTCCGGGTCGGCCGTGGTCGACAAGGGGAACACCTCGGGCTGGGGGACGAAGGAGAAGCCGCCGCTGGTGCTGGCGTACACCAGCACCGGCCGGGGCGAGTGCATGGCGTACAGCACGGACGACGGCCGGTCGTGGACCGAGTACGACGGGAACCCGGTGGTCAAGCACCAGGGCCGGGACCCGAAGCTGGTGTGGTACGAGAAGGGCAGGCACTGGGTGATGGCGGTGTACGACGAGGCCGACAAGAGGCAGTGGATCGCCTTCTACACCTCGCCGGACCTGAAGGCCTGGACCTTCGCCAGCCGGATCGACGGCTTCTTCGAGTGCCCCGACCTGTTCGAGCTGCCGGTCGGCGGTCGTCGGGGGGGCACGCCCAAGTGGGTGCTGTACGCGGCCGACGGGAAGTACCTGCTGGGCGAGTTCGACGGGAAGACGTACACGCCGGACTTCAAGGACAAGAAGCAGCTCTGGTACGGCAACTTCTACGCGGCCCAGACGTTCGACAACACACCCGAGCCGATCGGCTACACCGGGCCGCCCGAGCGGGCGCACCGTCGGCCGCGAATCCAGGTCGGCTGGGCCCAAGGAACGAAGTTCCCCGGGATGCCGTTCGGCCAGCAGATGACGGTGCCGGTCGAACTCGACCTGCGGGGCTACCCGGACGGCCTCTGGATGACCGCCCGCCCGTGGGGGTTGCCTCGGGCCGAGGGAGCGCCGGCGTTAGACATCATCCCTGGCGACGACCCGCCGTCGACCCGGTTGTACGGTCGCCGGACGATACTCGCCCGCGACCTGGACGGCTTCGACGCCGAGTTCTACCTCCTCCTCTCGCACGGGACGACCGGGGTCACTCTCGACCTGCGTGGTACCAAGCTGGTGTACGACTTGGCCAAGGGGACGCTGGCGTGCAACGGGGTTACGGCCCCGGTCCGGCCGCAGGGGCCACAGGGCATGCAGCTCGAACTGCGGGTGTTGTTCGACCGCGGGTCGGTCGAGGTATTCACGGACGGCGGCCGGGTGGCGATGTCGGTGGCCGCCATCCCGGACGAGAAGAACGCGACGCTTGTACTCGACCCGTCCGGCGGCGAGGTGTCCGTTACCGCCGCCCGGGTGTCCCGGGTGAAGTCGGCCTGGGGGAAGTGACCGGGCGTCGGTCTGACGTACTTTCTTCCGGTCGAGTCAGGTTGGTTCGGAGGTGGGGTGGGCAACCCGGCCGGAATCAATGAGAGCCGGCCGGTTGCCCCGGCCGGGCCGGTCGGCCATGATGGAGGGGCCCGCCCAGGAGGGCCGCACCGTGACGCAGCACCGATCCTCCGTGGAGCGCGGCCGTCCCGGCCGCAGCGGGCCGGAGGCCCGCGCTCCACGGACGGGGTTCTCCCTCATCGAGCTGATCGTCGTCATCAGCATCATCTCGGTGCTGATGGGGCTGCTACTCCCGGCCGTCCAGAAGGTCCGGGCGGCCGCCACCCGGCTCGCCGACCAGAACAACCTCAAGCAGCTCGGGCTGGCCGTCCACAACTACGCCTCGGCCGAGAACGGCGTCCTGCCCCCGCTCCGCACCACCGAGGACGGCAACGACCGGTGGTGGTTCGCCCTCACGACCCCGGCCGGGGACGAGGTCGACTTCCGCCGCGGCCACCTGATGCCGTACCTGGAGAACAACAAGAAGGCCCTCCAGGCCCCGGCCAAGAGCCCCGGCAAGGTCTACCTGACCTACGACGGCCTCTCCGGCGGGTACGGGTACAACCACCAGTACCTCGCCCCCATCAGCGCCTCCGGGCGGTGGTCCCGCATCCGGGTCGAGCAGGTCGGCAGCACTAGCCAGACGGTCTGCTTCCTCACCGCCGTCGGCACCACCCCGGAGGAGCGGCCGACCGGCAAGCCGGCCCTCATCGAAATCCCCTACTCCGAGCCGCCGAGCAGCCGCCACCCGACGGTGCATCACCGGTTCTTCGGCGGGATCGCCAACGTCTGCTTCGTGGACGGCCACGTCGAGGCCCGGACGGACCGGACCCGGAACGTCCCGCTCCCGGCCGACCCGCCGGAGATCGTCGCCCTGCGGCAGCAGGAGAACGTGTACGACCTCGGGACGGACGATACGCTGTGGGACCGGGAGTAAGGGCAGAGACCCCACCCCCTAACCCCCTCCCCCGCGGGGGGAGGGGGAACAAGGCAGCAGACCAGACCCCACCCCCTAACCCCCTCCCCGCAGCGGTAGAGGGGGGACCGGAAGGAGGCCGACCGGCTCGGGTCTTCCTCCCCCTCTCCCTGCGGGGGAGGGGGCCGGGGGGAGGGGTCTCTGCCCCTGTAAGCGCTACCACCGCACCACGGTATCTTCCACATCCCCGCAGCCCCCTCCCGACCGGAGCCGCCATGCGCCGTCTGCTCCTCCTCTCCTCGGTACTCGCACTCGCACTCGCACTCGCACTCCCACTCTCCGCCGCCGACTGGCCCCAGTTCATGGGCCCGAACCGGGACGGGGTTTGGGCCGAGGCCGGCATCCTCAAGACCTTCCCCGAGGGCGGGCCGAAGGTCCTGTGGCGGGCCCCGGTCGGCGGCGGGTACGCCGGCCCGGCGGTCGCCGGCGGGAAGGTGTACGTGGCCGACAAGGTGCTCAAGTCCGGGGCCACCGACCCGAAGGACCCGTTCGCCGGGAACAAGGGCCCCACCCCGGCCGCCGAGCGGGTCCTGTGCCTCGACGCCAGGACCGGCAAGGAGCTGTGGAAGGACGAGTACGACGTGGCCTACAAGGTCCAGTACCCGGCCGGGCCGCGGTGTACCCCGCTGGTCCACGAGGGCAAGGTGTACGCCCTCGGGGCGATGGGCGACCTCCGCAAGCTGGACGCCGCCACCGGCAAGCTGGAGTGGGCCAAGAACCTCCCGAAGGAGTGCGGGGCCGAGGTCCCGGTCTGGGGGTTCGCCGGCCACCCGCTCGTCCACAAGAACCTCCTCGTCTGCGTGGTCGGGGGGCCGGACGGGGTGGTCCGGGCGTTCGACAAGGACTCCGGCAAGGAGGTGTGGGCGGCCCTCCACGCCCCCCAGCCGGGGTACAACTCGCCGGCCCTGATCCAGGCCGGGGGCGTCACCCAGCTCGTCGTCTGGACCCCGAAGGAGCTGGCCGGGCTGAACCCGGACACCGGCAAGGTGTACTGGTCGGTCCCGCTGGAGCCGGGGTACGGGATGTCGATCATGGTCCCGCGGAAGGACGGCAACCTGCTGTACGCCGGCGGGACCGGGAACGTCGGGGTGGTGGTCCAGCTCGACCCGGCCAAGCCGGCCGCCACCGAGGTGTGGCGGCACAAGGGGGCCCCGACGGCCAAGGTCGGCGTCTACCCGGTGAACATGACCCCGTTCGTCGAGGGCGGGGTGCTGTACGGGGCCGACCAGTCGGGCGTCTTCCGGGCCGTCGAGTTGGCCACCGGGAACCGCCTCTGGGCCACCTTCAAGCCGGTCTTCGGGAAGGACCTGCCGGACGACTTTAAGGGCGGGTCGAGCGGGACGGCGTTCGTGGTCAAGAACGCCGACCGGTACTTCCTGTTCAACGAGGTCGGCGAGCTGATCGTGGCCAAGCTCACCCCGCAGGGGTATGAGGAGTTGGGCAAGGCCAAGCTGCTCGACCCGACCCTGCCGGCCGGGGTGGCCAAGCGGCAGGTCGTCTGGAGCCACCCGGCGTTCGCCGACAAGTGCGTCTTCGCCCGGAACGACAAGGAGGTCGTCTGCGCCTCGCTGGCCGAGTAGACAGGAAAAGAGGGGCCGCTGATGACGCAGATTTGAGGACGCAGACAACGCAGATCAGGACACTGAATTTGGTCTTATCTGCGTTGATCTGCGCCGAAGTCTGCGTCATCAGCGGGCCAGTCTTTTTCTTGCCCCAGCCGCCACCGTCGGGTACATTCGGGCCATTCCCGCCATGCCCCCTCCTTCCCGGGGCCGCCCGATGCTCACCCTCCTCGGCAGCCCCCGCCGCTGCTGCGACGGCCGGACCCGCCGCGAGACCCTGACGGCCGGGGCCCTCTCCCTGCTCGGCGGCGGGTTCGACCTGCCGAACCTGTTCGCGGCCGAGGCCCGCAAGCCGGCCGACGCCCGCCCCGGCAAGGCCAAGAACGTCATCCTCCTCTACCTGCTCGGCGGGGCCGCCACCCAGGACATGTGGGACCTCAAGCCGGACGCCCCGGCCGAGATCCGCGGCGAGTTCCGCCCGGTCGACACGTCGGCCCCCGGCGTCCGAATCTGCGAACACCTGCCGCTCACGGCGAAGTGGATGCACCGGGCGGCCGTCGTCCGGTCGGTGAACCACAAGGCCGGGTGCCACAACTGCCTGCCGAGCTACGCCGGGTTCGAGCAGCCGATGCCGGACCAGCACCCGCGGGACACCGACCCGCCGAGCATGGGGGCGGTGTGCGAGTACCTGCGGGCCGGCCGCGGCGACCTGCCGGACTACCTGTACCTGCCGTGCTGGCTCGGGTGGGGGCAGGTGTTCCGCCGGGCCGGGCCCTACGCCGGGTTCCTCGGCCGCCGGTACGACCCGCTGACCAGCGAGTGCAGCCCGCACGCCGACCCGGGTGAGAAGCCGGTCCCGGGCAAGCCGTCGGTCGTCCGCGGGATGCCGGTCCTGCCGAACACGGCGTTCGACGCCGACCTCACGGCCGCCCGGTTGTCGTCCCGGCGGGGGCTGGTCGGCCAGCTCGACGACCGGCTGCGGGCGATGGAGGCGGCCGACGCCCCGGCCGGGTACGGCCGGCTCCAGCGGCGGGCCTTCGACCTGCTCACCTCGTCCCGGCTGCGGGGGGCGTTCGACCTGTCGAAGGAGGACCCCCGCCGGCTCGACCGGTACGGCCGGACGCTCTTCGGGCACAGCACGCTCATCGCCCGCAAGCTGGTCGAGGAGGGCGTCCGGTTCGTGAACGTCACCTGGGACCTGTTCTGGGACCGGGTGCAGGTCGACTACGACGCCTGGGACACCCACACCAACAACTTCGCCATCCTGAAGGGCAACAAGCTGCCGCACTTCGACCAGACGTTCACGGCCCTGCTCGAAGACCTCGCCGCGAGCGGGTTGCTGGACGAAACCCTCATCGTGGTGATGAGCGAGATGGGGCGGACGCCGCGGGTCAACGGCAACGCCGGGCGGGACCACTGGACGCACTGCTACTCGGTGGTGCTGGCCGGCGGGGGCGTCCGCGGCGGCACCGTGTACGGGGCGTCGGACGCGCAGGCCGCCTACGTCAAGGACCTGCCGGTCAGCACGACGGACATCTGCGCCACCATCTACAAGGCTCTGGGCATCGACCCGGACCTGACGGTGCCCGACAGGACCGGCCGGCCGCACCCGGTCGCCCCCGGCGGCCGGCCGATCGAGGAAGTGCTGGGGTAAAGACGATCAAGGCAGGGGCCGCGGATGACGCAGATATGAGGACGCGGCGAACACGCGGATAAGAATTCATTATTTGGCTTTATCTGCGTTCATCTGCGCCGAAGTCTGCGTCATCAGCGGGCCAATCTTGGGAGCTTCTCCGTGCGTTACGCCGTCTGTGTTCTCGCCCTCGTGCTGCCGACCCAGCTCCGGGCTGCCGAGCTGACCGCCGGGGCCGCCCAGGTGGACATCACCCCGCCGCCGGGCTGCCCGATGGCCGGCTACTACTCGGCCCGCGGGGCCGAGGGCACCCACGACCCGCTTTACGCCAAAGCTCTGGTGTTCGAGAAGGACGGCACCCGGGCCGCCCTCGTGGTGCTCGATCTGATCTCGACCACCCGGCCGGTCGTGGACGAGGCCCGGAAGCTCGTCGAGAAGCAGACCGGCATCCCCGGCCGGCACGTCATGATCTCGGCCACCCACTCCCACACCGGGCCGGTCCTGTCTGATGGGTCGGCGTTCGCCGACGCGGTCGGCGGCGGGCAGAAGCTGGTCCGGGAGTACGTCGCCGGGCTACCCGCGAAGATCGCGGAGGCGGTGCAGAAGGCCGACGCCGCCCGGAAGCCGGCCAAGGTGTCGTTCGCTGCGGGCCGCGAGGACGGGCTGGCCTTCAACCGCCGGTTCCACATGACCGACGGCACCGTCGGCTGGAACCCGGGCAAGAAGAACCCGAAGATCGTCCGCCCGGCCGGGCCGACCGACCCGAGCGTGCCGGTGGTGTTCGTCGAGACGGCCGAGGGCAAGCCGATCGCCGTGTACGTGAACTTTGCCATGCACCTCGACACGGTCGGCGGGATGCACTACTCGGCCGACTACCCGGGGACGCTGGCCCGGGCCCTGGCCGAGGTCAAGGGGGACGGGCTGGTGACGCTCTTCGCCACCGGCACCTGCGGGGACCTGAACCACATCAACGTCGATAGCCCCGCCCCGCAGAAGGGGCACGGTGAGGCGGCCCGGATCGGCACCCGGCTGGCCGCCGAGGTCTTGCGGACGTGGGACAAGCTCCAGCCCGCGGCCGACGGTCCGCTGCGGGTGACGACGGAGACCGTCGAGCTGCCGCTGCCCCCGGTGTCGGCCGACGACAAGGCGGCGGCCGACAAGGTGATCGCCGCCGTCCGGGCCGAGGCCAAGCCGGTGCCCGCGTTCATGGACCAGGTGCAGGCGTTCAAGGTGGCCGACGTGGCCGCCCGGCTGGGGCAGCCGCTGGCCGCCGAGGTGCAGGTGATCTCGCTCGGCGACGACCTCGCCTGGGTCAGCCTGCCGGGCGAAATCTTCGTGGACCTGGGGCTGGCGATCAAGGCCGGGTCGCCGTTCCGCCAGACGATGATCGCGGAACTCGCCAACGGCAGCGTCGGGTACGTCCCGACCCGGGTGGCGTACTCGGAGGGGAACTACGAGGTGGTCAGCGCCCGGTGCGCGGCCGGCGGCGGCGAGATGCTGGTGGACTCGGCGGTCAAGCAGCTCCGGGGGCAGTTCAAGAAGTCGGAGAAGTAGGGCACAGGCAGGAATGCCTGTGCCACCAAAGCCTGGTTCTGGTGGCACAGGCATTCCTGCCTGTGCCGGCCCTACGGCCTCGGCGGCAGCGGCAGCGTCGGGGCGTCGTCCGCCCGCACGCCGGCGTAGCTCGCCCCGCACGGCACCCCGGTCGCCGACACCTGCGGGAACCGCAGCGCCACGATCCCGCCGACCGGCGGCGGGCAGTCCCGCTCCTTGTCGCCGAACCCGGCCGCGACGCCCACCGGCTGGCCGTCCCCGAGCCGGCACCGCAGCCCGTCGAACCGGCCCTTCGAGGTGTGGTACTCCAGCACCACGGCCTCGGTCTCGGCCGGGGCCGGCAGGGTCAGCGCGGGTGCGGGGACGGGGAGCGGGGCCGGCTTCGGCGGAGGGGCCGAGGCTTTCGCCGGCTTCGGGGCGGGCGGGCCGCCGATGCGGGCGTCCTCGGCCGCGTCCCCGCGGAGCTTCCGCAGGTGCTTGCAGGTCCGCTGGTCGACCGGCAGCGACTGGGTCCGCCAGGCCGGGCACGAGCAGGCGTACACCCCGCCGACGTTCTTGATCGTGTAGGTGGCCCCGGTCGACCCGGTCACGTCGACCGACTCGCCGTCCCGCAGGTCCCGCATCGGTCGCCCCCCTACTCCTCGAAGAACTCGGCCACCGAGACCGAGAACCCCGGCAGCACGTCCGGCAAGGTCAGCGTCTGGCCCCGCTCGAAGATGTCCTGGCGGTCGCCCGGCCGGAACACCGAGGCCGACTCGGTCTTCGGGTCGAACACGACCACCACCGCGACGCCGATCCGGAGGTAATCCAGCACCTTCTCGATCACGTCCGTCCACAGGTCGGACGGCGACCGCACCTCGACCACCAGTTCCGGGGCGAGTTCGAGCGGGCCGTCCGGTAGCGGCCGGTCCTTCGGCAGCCGGGCGTAGCTGAGGTAGCATACGTCCGCCCCGCGGGCCGTGTCCGGGGTGATCCGGATGAGGGTGTCGTTCGACATCGCCCGGCCGGCCCGGCCGGCCTTGATGAACCCGCCGAACATCATAGCCGCGTTGAGGCAGACCTGGCCGTGCTTGGCGCCGGGCATCGGATACCTCACCACCTGACCCCGGACCAGATCGACCCCGAGTTCCCCGCCGTGCCGGGCCATGAACTCGTCGATCGTAAGGGTAGCCCCGGCCGTCGCGACCATTCGGCGTCCTCCGTTCGGTCCCACTCTACCGCCGGCCCGGCCGCACCACCAGCCCGGGCGGTCAGGCCCCGGCCGGCCGCACCCCGACGAAGCTCGGGAACCGCGGCACCCCGGCGTCCGACAGCTCCTGATACCGGAACGTGACCACCGCCCCGACCGGCGGCGGGGCCTGCCGCTCCTCGTCGCTGAACCCGGTCCCGACGCTGAACGCCGTGCCGTCGGCCAGCTTCACCGCCAGCGCCCCGAGCCGGCCCTTGTGCCGGCCCTTGCCCGGCTCGTGGCCGACCACCACCGCCTCGGCGTCCCGGAACGTCTTCACCTTCAGGAGCGTGCTCGACCGCCCGGCCTCGTACTGTGACCCGGGCTGCCGGAGCATCAGCCCCTCCCCGCCCAAGGCCTCGACCCGGGCCAGCTCCTCCCGCAGGTGGTCGACCCCGCGGCACGGTGCGTGGGCATGCAGCCCGGCGTACTTTGCTCCCCAGCCGGGCAGGCCGTCGGCCAGGAACTTGACCCGGTCCTCGAACGGCCCGCCGGCTGCCGGGGCGTCGAACACCAGGAACCGGACGGTGTTCCACGTCTCCGGCTTGTCCTGCCGGCGGACGATCCCGACCGTCTTCTGGAACGCCTTCCGCCCGACCCACAGCTCACCGTCCAGCGGGACGTTCGGGAGGCCGGCGGTGAACCAGTCCGGGGCGTGGTACAGGTTGCCCTGGCGGGAGATGAACTGCTTGCCGTCCCAGTAGGCCCGGACGCCGTCGAGCTTCTCGCTCATCCACCAGCCGGCCAGGTCGAGGGCGTTGTCCCACGACTCGGCCAGCAGGACCGGCGGGCCGGCCGCTTCCTCCCCTTCGGCGGTCGCGGGCTTTTGGGGTAGGACGCCGCCGAGCCGGGCCTCCTCGGCGGCGTCGCCGCGATACTTGCGGAGGTGCTTGCAGGTTCGGCGCTCGATCGGGGTGGACTGGTTCCGCCAGGCCGGGCAGGTGCAGGAGTAGACGCCGCCGGCGTTCTTGAGCAGGTACGGCTTGGAGCCGGACCCCTTCATCTCGGCGGTCTCGCCGTCGGCCAGGTCGGGCATGACCGGTTCCCCCGGGTGGTGATGGGGGAAAGGCTACCTCGGCGGCCGGGCTGACGCAACCACCGTAGCGGCCCGGGGCGGGTTGGTTTGGTTTCGGGGGTGTGACACCCTGCGCCGCAACCAATCAACCCGGTCGGACCGACGGCCGTTCGGGGTTACTCGAAGAACTTCCGGACCGGGACGGAGAACCCGGGCAGGATGTCCGGGAGGGTGAGTTCGTCGCCGGCTTCGAAGATGTCCTGCCGGTCGTCGGACCGGAACACCGAAGCCGATGCGGTCTTCGGGTCGAGGATGACGACGACCGCTACCCCGGCGGCGGTGTACTCGAGCATCTTGGCGATCATCCGGGTCCACCGGTCGGTCGGCGACCGGACCTCGAACACCAGCTCGGGGACGACCGGCAGCAGCCCGTCCGGGATCGGCCCCTTCGGCAGCCGGGCGTAGCTGAAGAACGCGACATCCGGCCCGCGGGCGGTGTCCGGGTCCCGCTCGACCACGACCCACGAGTCGTTGATGACGACGTGGCCGAGGTCGTGGGCGTCGACGAAGTTCCCGAGGGCCTGGGAGACCCGGTGGCACACCTTGCCGTGCTTCGGGAATGACACGGGCACCTCCACGACCCGGCCGAGGACCAGCTCGACCCGCCGCCCGGCGTACCGGCGGGCGAACTCGTCGGCCGTGAGCAGGCCGGCCGCCGGGGCTGCTGTCGCGCTCATCCCGTCCTCCTCGGTCCCCGGCACTGTACCACCCCCCGCCCGGGTGTGTAAGCCCACCCGGCCCCGGCCGGTAGTCCCCGGCGTCCGACACGTCACACGAGGCTCAGGTCATGGCGCGGTTCACCGGCAAGGTCGTTCTGGTCACCGGCGGGACGAGCGGGATCGGTAAGGCCGCCGCCCTGGCGTTTGCCCGGGAGGGGGCCAAGGTGGTCGTCTCCGGCCGGCGGGAGCCGGAGGGGCTGGCCGTCGTCGAGGGGGTGAAGAAGGCCGGCGGGGAGGCCCACTTCGTCCGGGCCGACGTGACCAAGGAGGCCGAGGTCAAGAACCTCGTGGCCCAGACGGTGGCGAAGTACGGCCGGCTGGACGTGGCGTTCAACAACGCCGGGGTCGAGTCGATGATGCCGGTCACCGAGGCGACCGAGGCCGAGTACCGGAAGGTCTTCGACGCCAACGTCTGGGGGGTTCTGGCCGCGATCAAGCACGAGGTGCCGGAGCTGCTCAAGGCCGGCGGCGGGGCGATCGTCAACACGTCCAGCATCGCCGGCCACATCGGGATGGCCGGGGCCGGCATCTACATCGCGGCCAAGCACGCGGTCGAGGGGCTGACCAAGACGGCCGCCCTGGAGTACGCCAAGCAGGGCGTCCGGGTGAACGCGGTGGCCCCGGCGGCGATCGTCACCGACATGATCGACCGGTTCGTCGGGGGGGAGAACAGCGAGCAGGGGAAGGGGCTGGCGGCGATGCACCCGGTCGGGCGGATGGGCCGGCCGGAGGAGGTGGCGGCGGCCGTCCTGTACCTGGCGTCGGACGAGGCCAAGTTCACCACCGGCGTCTCGCTGCCGGTCGACGGCGGGTGGCTGGCCCAGTAATCGGGGTCAGCCGAACAGGGCGGCGACCGGCGCCGCGAACCCGGGCAGCACGTCCGGCAGGGTGAGTGTGTCCGTGGGCCGAAGGTTCGCGGGCCGTCGAGGGGGTGGTACGTCGCCACGGACCGCCGCACCGGGTCGATGACCAGGACGACCGCGCCGGCTCGGAGGTGCCGAACCATCGCCGCGAAGGCGTCGGACCCCGTCCCGGACGGCGACCGGACGACGATCACGAGCGGCGGGCGGGGGCTCCCGGCAGGCCACTCGCCGCGGACGACATGAGGTGTCGCCACGTCTGCCCGGGCCGGGTCGTGCTTCCGCGGCACGACGACCCGGCCGTCGATGTACTCGACGTACTCGCCCGCGTACCGCCGGCCGAACTCCTCGGCCGTCATCGGCCCGTCGTCGGGTGCGGCCATCGGCGGTCCTCCTTCGTCCGCCCACCGTACCACCCCGGCGGCTGGACTTCCAGCCCGGGCCGTCTATCAGTGCGGGTGGGCACTTCCGCCGAGGGCTACCCCATGCCGTCCGTCGCCGTCGTCTACTTCTCCGCCCAGGGCCACACCCACCAGGTCGCCGGGGCCGTCGCCGGGGGGGCCCGGCAGGTCGCCGGCACCACGGTCGAGCTGCTCCGGCTGGCCGGGGCGGACATCCACGAGGGGCGGTGGAAGAACCCCGAGGTGATGGCCAAGCTGAAGGCCGCCGACGCCATCGTCTTCGGCACCCCGACCTACATGGGCGGCTACTCGGCCCAGATGAAGGCGTTCATCGACGCCGCCAGCGCGGCCTGGATGACGCTCGACTGGAAGGACAAGGTGGCGGCCGCGTTCACCCACTCCCAGGGCCTCAGCGGGGACAAGC
>JAIEQO010000427.1 GCA_019747655.1 Gemmataceae bacterium
CCGCCGAAGGGGCAGGCGAACGACATCATCGAGGTCGGGCTCTGCCCGCTCGACCTGGCCACCGGCCGGCGGCTGGAGAAGCGGAGCATCCTGGTGAGGCCGGAGCGGTCGACGGTTGGCCCGTTCTGCACGCAGCTCACGACACTGACCCAGGAGCAGGTGGCCGGCGGGGTGGCGTTCAAGGACGCCTGCAAGCTGTTGGAGGACGAGTACCACTCGCACGAGCGGCTGTGGGCCAGCTACGGCGACTACGACCGCCGGCAGTTCGAGAAGCAGTGCCGGGAGGTGGGCGTCCGCTACCCGTTCGGCCCGAGCCACCTCAACGTGAAGACGCTGTTCGCCGCGGCGCGGGGCCTGCCGGCCGAGGTCGGGCTGCCGCAGGCGGTGGCGTTGCTCGGGCTGAAGCTCGAAGGGACCCACCACCGCGGCCACGACGACGCCTGGAACGTCGCCGTGCTGTGGGAACTGCTGCGGAAGCCGCGGGCGTAGGGCCGTTAGTCGACATCCCACACCACAAGCCCGGTTCGGCCGGCGGCCGCAGCCGTCTGGCCGGACGGGGCGAACGCCAGGGCATTCACCGACCCGATGCCCCAGTCGTATTCGGCCAACCGGTTGCCGCCCTCCACCTCCCACACCCGGACCAGCCCGTCCCGCCCCCCGACCGCGACGAGCCGGAGGTCGGGCGAGACGGCGAGCGCTCGGGCGTATTTGCGGTACGTCCCGAGCTTCACCGCCGGCCGTCCGTCGAGCGTCCACAGGCGGACCGTCCGCCCGGCCGCCACCGCCAGCCGGTCCGGGGCAACGAACGCCAGCCCGAGGACCTTGTCCGTCTGGTCGAGCCGGGCGACCTCGCGGCGGTCGGCCACGTCCCACACCGAGACCGCCGGGTCGCCGCCGCTCATGGCCACGAGCCGGCCGTCCGGCGAGAAGGTCCCACACGGGCCGAAGCAGCTCGCCGCGTGGAAGAAGGGGGTCGTTTCGGTGACATCCCGAAGGTGGAAGCGGGTACTGTACCGTCCGCCGGCGACAACGACCTGGTAGTCGAGGGCGGCCCCGCCGGTCGGGGCGAACGCCGCCGCCACGCCGCGTTGCCCCAAGCCCGCGTCGTTCATGTACACGCCCGGCTGGCCGAACCCCGCCGGGATCGGCAGGACTTCCCCGCCGATGCGGAGCCCCAGCCGCCGCCACGCGGCCGCCGCCCCGGGGCGAAAGAGCCGCCACGCGGCGTCTTCAACAAGGCCGATGACCTGAAGGTGGCCGTCGTCCGGGCCGAGATTCCAGACCTTGAGGCCGTCGCGCCCACGGAGGTAGTGGGCCGCGAAGAGCCGGTCGTCGGTCAGGTAGGTAACGTTGGTGAACTCGGCCCCGGGTATGGTGAAGACCCGCACGGGCTACCCCCCGACCGGGACCCGGTCCCCGTAGGCGGCCCGGAGGTGGGCCGGGGTGAACGCCTCGGCCACCGGCCCGGACGCCACCTTGCGGACGTTCAAGAGCGTCACCCAGTCGAAGTACTCGGGCACCGTCTGGAGGTCGTGGTGGACTACGACCACCGTCCGGCCGCGGGTCCGGAGGTCGCGGAGCACGTCGACGATGGCCCGCTCGGTGACGGCGTCGACCCCCTGGAACGGCTCGTCCATCAGGTACACCGGGGCGTCCTGGGCCAGGGCCCGGGCCAGGAACACCCGCTGCTGCTGGCCGCCCGAGAGCTGGCTGATCTGGCGGCCGGCGAAGTCCCCCATCGCCACCCGCCCGAGGGCCGCGTCGGCCGCCGCCCGCTCGGCCGCCCCCGGCCGCCGGAACCAGCCGAGCCGGCCGTAAGTGCCCATCGTCACCACGTCCCGCACCGTGGTCGGGAAGTCCCAATCGACCGACCCCCGCTGGGGGACGTAGGCGACGACCCGGTCCCGGGGCGAGAACGGCTTGCCGTTCACCAGCACCCGCCCGGCGACCGGCCGGACCAGCCCGAGCATGGCCTTGAGGAGGGTGGTCTTGCCGGCCCCGTTCGGCCCGACGATGCCCATCAGCACCCCGGCCGGGACGGTCAGGTCGATGTCCCAGAGGACCGGCTTGTCCCGGTAGGCGACGGTCAAGTCGTGGACCTCCAGAGCGGCGGTCATCCCTTACCGTCCGGTCGGATCAGGTGGGGATGGTCCTTCACCTCCCCCCCTGTGGGGGAGGTCGACGCCGAGTACCGCGAGGCGGCGGGTGGGGGGTCATCTCGGTGCCACCCCCCCCCCCCCCGGGCCGCGCCCGGGCGCCGCGCCCACCCCCCCCCCGCGGGGGGGTGAGCGCGCCGCCGCCTCCGGGGGGGGGGGGGGGGGGGCCTCCTCTCGGGGCCACCCCCCACCCGCCGGGACGCTGCGCGTCCTCGGCGACCTCCCCCACAGGGGGGGAGGTGAAAAGCCGGGCGGCGTAGAGCGATCAGGCGCGGCGGGGGTCACGGGGCGAGGGCCCTGACGATCGTGGTGGCGTTGTGCCGGACCATACCGGGGTAGGTGGCCCCCGGCGAGCCGGGCGGGCCGAGGGCGTCCGAGTACAGGGCGTCGTCCCCGCCGACCAGCGTGACCCGCTGGCCGAAGTCCTTCAGGGCCGTGTCCAGCACCGCCCGCAGCCCGTCGTCCGGCACCGAGGTCTCGGTGAACACGGCCGGGACCTTCTTCTCGCCCAAGAGCCGGGCCAGCCGCTGGCGGTCCGGGGTGCCGGTCTCGCTGGCCGTACTCACCCCCTGAAGGCCGTGGACCTCGAACCCGTAGGCCCGGCCGAAGTACCCGAAGGCGTCGTGCGACGTGACCAGCACCCGCCGGGCCGGCGGCAGCTTGTCGGCCGCGGCCCGGACCTCGGCGTCCAGGGCGGCCAACTCCTTCGCGTAGGCGTCGGCGTTCCGGGCGTACACCTCCGCCCCGGCCGGGTCGAGTTTGGCCAGCTCGTCCCGGACGACCGGCAGGCACTTCGCCCACAGGGCCACGTCGAACCAGACGTGCGGGTCGTACTCCCCGCCGTCGGTGTCGGCCGGGCGGAGGAGCGACCGGTCGAGGTCGCGGGTGACGGCGACGGCCCGGTAGCGGTCCCGGCCCTTCTCGAACACGTCGGTCATCTTCCCTTCGAGGTGTAGGCCGTTGAAGACGACGAGGTGGGCGGCGTCGAGCTTGGCCCGATCGCCGGCCGTCGGCAGGTAGCGGTGGGGGTCGACGCCCGGGCCCATGAGGGCGTCGACCTGGACCCGCTCCCCGCCGACTCGGTTGACGAGGTCCGCGACAAGGGTTGTCGTGCAGACGACCCGAACCGGGCCCCCATCGTAAGCCGGCGGGCCGCCGTTGGAACAGCCGGCCGGGACTAGGGCGAGCGCCGACAAGGCAACGACCGGGAGTATCCGGCGAGCCCGAATTAAGTAAGGTTCGACTAACATGGTAATTTAGTCTAGCCGAAAAGAGTGCGGAAGTCCACTCCTTTCGGCCGCCGGGCTGGTGTCACATACACTGGACCGGGGCGGACGCGCCGGCGGGGGTGTGGGATGGGGTTGTTCCGCTGGTTCACGAAAAACTGGGCCACGACCGACGGCCCGTCCCACCCTGACCTCGCCCCGCTGGTCCTGCCGTTGCCGCCGGAAGCCGCCGTCGAGCGGGTTCGATCCGTCGTCGAAACGCTCCCCCGGTGGCGGGCAGAGTCGGCCGGCCCCGCCGAGTTGAAGCTGACCCGCCGGACCGGGGTGTTCCGGTTCGTCGACGACATCACCCTGACGTTCCGCCCGGCCGGGCCGGGCACGCTGGTCCACGCCGCGAGCCGGAGCCGGCTGGGCAAGGGCGACCTCGGCCAGAACCGGCGGAACATCCTCGAACTCTGGGCCGCCATCCGGGCCGCGAAATGACCAACGTTTTGGTGATCGGCAAGGGCGGGCGGGAGCACGCCCTGGTCTGGAAACTCCGCCAGTCGCCGCGGCTGGGGAAGCTCTTCTGCGCCCCCGGGAACGCCGGGACGGCCCGGGACGGGGCCACGCCCGTCGCCGTCGACCACACCGAGACCGACAAGCTGTTCCGCTTCTGCACGAAGGAGCAGATCGGGCTGGTGGTGATCGGGCCGGAGGACCCGCTGGCCGCCGGGCTGGCCGACTTCCTGCGGGGCAAAGGGTTCAGGGTGTTCGGGCCGTCGAAGGAGGCGGCTCGCGTTGAAGGCAGCAAGGTCTTCGCCAAGGAACTGATGCGGCACGCCGACGTGCCGACGGCCGACTTCCGCATCTTCGACCACCCGGACCCGGCCCGGACCTACGTGATGAGCCGGGACTACCCGGTGGTGGTAAAGGCCGACGGGCTGGCGGCCGGGAAGGGCGTGATCGTCTGCAAGGACATGACCGAGGCCCTGCGGGCGGTCGAGCGGGTGATGGTTCGGGAGGAGTTCGGGGCCCGGGCCGGGCGGCGGATCGTGGTCGAGAAGCGGCTGGACGGGGAGGAGCTGAGCGCCCTGGCCCTGGTCAGCGGACGGACCATCCTGCCGCTGCCGCCGTGCCAGGACCACAAGGCCCTGAACGACGGCGACAAGGGGCCGAACACCGGCGGGATGGGGGCCTACTGCCCGGCCCCGGCCGGCACCCCGGAGCTGCTGAAGCAGTTGGAGGACGCCGTCTTCGTCCCGACCGTCCATGCCATGAAGCGGGGCCGGTTCCCGTTCCAGGGCGTCCTGTACGCCGGGATGATGCTGACCAACCAGGGGCCGCGGGTCTTGGAGTTCAACGCCCGCTTCGGCGACCCGGAGACGCAACCCCTCCTGATGAGGCTGAAGACCGACCTGCTCGACCTGCTCGAAGCGGTGGCCGACGAGAAACTGGGCGAGTGGGACGGGAAGGTGGAGTGGGACCCGCGGCCGGCGGTCTGCGTGGTGCTGTGCGCCGGTGGCTACCCGGGGAAGTACGAGACCGGCAAGCCGATTGCCGGCGTCGACGCGGCCGACGCCCTGCCGGGGGTGAAGGTGTTCCACGCCGGGACGAAGGTGGACGATAAGGGGCGGACGGTGACGGACGGCGGGCGGGTGCTGGGGGTGACGGCCTTGAGCGACGACCTCGCCGCGGCCAAGGCCCGGGCCTACGAGGCGGTGAAGCTCATCAGCTTTCCGGGGATGCACTACCGGACCGACATCGCCGACAAGGCGCTCAAGAAGCGGAAGTAGCCGACCCAGTACCGGCGGGTCATTCCGCCAGCCACACCCCGGCCGCGTACACCACCGCCCCGCCGACCGCCGGCAGCAGGTGCCACCAGTCGGTGTACCCGATCGCCGGGTGCACGAAGACGGCCGTGCCGAACCCGAGCAGCCCGCACCCGGCCAGCGTTTGCCGCAACGCCCGGGTCATTTCGGCCGCCCACGCCACCCCGGCAACCAGCACCCCGCAGCAGGCCACGGCCCCGCCGAACCCGGCCCGGTCGTGGGCGAGCAGCGGCACCAGCCGGGGGTTGAGCGCGTCGAGTTCGGCCGAGCCAACCCCCAGGTACGCGACGTCCTCCGGGACGAACACGGTGGTCATACCGACGGCCGTGATGGTGGCCCCTCCGACCGCCATCCCGCCGGCCGCGACCAGGAGCAGCCACCGGCCAACTCCGTAATCCCGCAATCCCCGCGACTCGACCGGGGCGGCGGTCAGCCGACCGCGGCTCAGCGCCAGCCCCGCCGCGAAGAGCGGCAGCAGGACCAGGGTGGCGGCGCCGTGCCAGGTGTCCAGGTAGCCGGTCCCGAGGTAGGCGAGGAAGCTGGCGAACCCGACCGCCCCGCTGGCCGCCAGCAGCCGCCACGCCCACCGCTCGCCCCGGCCCAACGGCTCGGCGGCGAGGTACAGGTACATGAGGCCGATCGCCCCCACCGCCCCGCCGAACGCCACCCGGTCGTGCACCATGAAGTGGACGATCCGGCACTCGTTGACCCGGCACAACTGGTCGGCGGTCATCCCGAGGTAGGCGACGTCGTGCGGCAGGAACTCGCCGCGGCACCCCAGGAACAGGGCGAACAGCCCGGCCGCGAGCAGCCCGAGCCCGACCACGCCCAGCAGCGGCCGGCCGTCTCCGGCCAAGAGGGGCAGGAGGCCGCGGGTCGGGTCGGCGGCGGGCATCGGCGGGCTCCGGCGGCGGGGCGGTCAGACACCTACCCGCCGGCCGGCGGGCCGGGTTAACCGACGACCTCGGCGACGGCGACCGTCCCGACTTGGGTGCCGTCGAGCACGACCGGCACCAACGAGCCGACCGGGTACACATCCCGCTGAACGTACCCCGGCCCGGCCGGCTGGGTCAGCACCTCGATCTGCCGGTCGGGGATGTTCACGATCCAGTAGACCGGGATGCCGGCCCGGGCGTACATCCGAGCCTTGTCGAAGCGGTCGATGGGCAGTGAGTCGTCCGCCACCTCGGCCACAAACCCGATGTCGGCAGCGAACGGGTGGTGATCGTGGTACCGCCCCCGTGGTCCGCGGATGACGACGAAGTCGGGTTCCGGCTCGCTGTCGTCGAACGTGACGGCCCGCGGGCTTCGCGCGAACCAGCCGTCCGGGACCACCGGTCGGAGGTGCTCGTCCAGTCCGTCGATCGCCGCGTTGTGTTGCCAGGTCCGGTAGTGCCACCGCACCATGTACCCTTCGAGCAACTCGATCGGGTCGCCCTCCGCGAGGTAGCCGATCTCCAGCAACTGGTGGTACAGTGCGACCGTGATCGGCCGGCCGGGGAAGAGGACCCGCGCCAGGAGCTCGGCCGACTGCGGGCCGGTGTGCTTGGCGGTCGTGGTCGGCATCGGCTCCTCCGGCTCGGTCGTCGCGTCGTTCTACCACACCCCACCCGCCCCCTCAACCTCGGATAACGACCCGCCGGCCGTCCACCCGGACCCGGCCCTCGGCGATCAGCCGAATAGCCTCCGGGTAGGCCTCGCACTCGGCCGCGAACACCCGGGCCGCCAGCGCGTCCGGGGTGTCGTCTTCGAGAACGGGAACGGCCCGCTGGACCAGCACCGGGCCGGTGTCGTAGGTGTCGTCGGCGAAATGGACCGTGCAGCCGCTCACCTTCGCCCCGTAGGCCAAGACCGCCTCGTGGACGTGCCGGCCGTACATCCCCTTGCCGCCGAACGCCGGCAACAGCGACGGGTGGATGTTCAGGACGCGGTGCCGGAAGTCGGCCGGGATCGGTAGCAGGTCGAGCCAGCCGGCGAAGCAGACGAGGTCCGGCGCGAACGCCCGGACGGCGGCCCAGACCCGCGGACCCCACCCCCCGACCCCCTCCCCCGCGGGGGGAGGGGGGTAAAGAGGGGCCTCCGGTCCTTCCCCCCCTCCCCCCGCGGGGGAGGGGGTCGGGGGGTGGGGTCTTCTTCCCACCACCGCCACCGCCACCCCCGCCCGGCTCGCCCGCTCCGCCCCGAATGCGTCCGCCCGGCTCGCCACCACGCCCACGACCCGGGCGTTCAGCCGTCCGTCGGCGATGCGGTCGAGCAGGTTTTGCAGCGTCGTGCCGCCGCCGCTCACCAGACAAACGAGCCGGATCGGGTCGGGCATCGGTCCACCCCGGGCGTGCGGGCTTGGGAATCCTCTCGCGGTGTTTTATGATGGGGGGTACGCCGGCACCGCCCGGCCGGGAGGGATCACCCGCGGATGGACGGCATCTACCCCGAGCTGGGCCGCCGGACTGACTCGGCCAAGCTCCTCGGCTACCTGAACTTCTCCGACGGCCGCCCCGACCCCCGCTTCGGGAAGGGACTGGCCGACGCTTACGGTTTCCTGGCCGAATCCGGCGACCCGGCCCCGTGGCTGGCCCTGCCGAAGTGGCTGGCCCACGCCCTGAGTGAGCTGGAAGCGGGCGAGGCCGCCGCCTTCCGCGACACCGCCCAGGCCCGGGCCGCCGTCGACGCCGCCCTCGTCAAACTGCCCGGGGCGTACCGCACCCACCACGCCGACCTCCTTGCCCACCAGACCGACGCCGCCCTGTTCGCACCGTACTTCCTCGCCCGCTGTTGCGAGGCGGTGCTACGGCAGGGGCCGCCGTGGGACGAGCCCGAGCGGATCGTCGGCGGGGCCCTGACCCTGCTCAACGACTACGTCGGCTACCGCCCGATCGCGGTGCTGGAGACCCGACCGAACACCGACTACTACCCGCACGAGAAGGTCCGCCCGGTGCCGGTCTACCTGGCCGGGGCCGGGGTCGCCCCGGGGCCCTACGCCGACCTCCTCCGACCCGCCCTCGACCTCCTCGCCCGGACCGACGGTGCCCTACTCGACGAGGCCAGCTACGACCCCGAGAAGCTCGACGAACTCGCCTTCGACCCCCGGGCCCACGACCACTTCCACCCGATCAACAAGCGGCCGAACGTCCTCTTCGGCGAGTGGGACCCGCAGACGATCGACAACAAGGGGTTCTACCGCCGGTTCGTCCTTCGGCAGATGACCCTCGACACCCTCCTGAGCTGGGTGGTCGGGCCGGACGGTGCCCCGGGCGACCGGAACGAGCGGCTGTTCGAGTCGGCCGCCGTCCTCGCCGGCACCATCCTGATGGGGGCCGGGGTGAGCGGGTCCGGCCCGACGTACCACGACTCCCACGTCACCCTGTCGAAGCTGGTGCCGCGGATCGCCCGCTACCGGGACGGCTTCTACAAGCGGCTCCTCGACGCCCTCCCCGGGCCGCACGGCGAGCGGCTGCGGGACGAAGCGGAACGCCGCAAGCAGCCGTTCGCCGGCGTCCGCCAGTACCTCAACCAGGCCATCGCCGGGCAGCGGGCGGCCCACCTCCAGGACCGCCGGGTCGCGCAGTTTTTTGCCGCGATGGGCTACCCGGCCGCGGCCCGCGAGCAGGCCAAGCGGATCGCCGCCCCGGCCGTCCGGTTCGGCACCGAGGTCCGCATCCGGCAGACGGAAGCCACCTTCGCCGCCGACGGGGGCCGGCCGTCCGCCGCCGGGCCGCTCCTGGCCGAGGTCGAGGACCTGCTCCGCCGGGGCGTCGAGTGCGGGGCCCTCATCGACCCGTGGAACATCCTCGGCTACCAGGGCCTCTTCCCGATCTTCCCCGGCCGGGAAGACACGGTCCGCGACCCGCGGGCCGAGGAGCTGATCCAGACCGTCGGCCGGCAGTTCGACCTGTACGCCCGGGCCGTCGCCGCGGCGTCCGTGGCCGGGGATGCCCCGGCCCGGGACCGGCTCGCGGGGGGTATGCGGGAGCTGGCCGGGTGGTGGGACAAGTACGCCACCGCGACCGTGACCGACCTGCCGCACATCGCCGGCGGGGAGCGGGCCGAAGCAGCAGGCCACGTCGCCGGGGCCCTGGCGGCGTGGGCCAAGCGCGACCCGGATGCCAACGCCATCGCCTTCTGGCGGGGCCACCGGGACGGGTTCACCAGCCCGGCCGCGTTCGCGCAAGTGATTGCCGCCCTGACCGACCACGGCGAGTGGAAGGCGGCGATGGCCCTGCTCATGACCTGGCTGTCGGACGCCGACGCGGTCCCGCTGGACGACCCGGCCGCGTCGTTCGACGAGCTGGCCGAGCGGTGGGTCCGGGCGGTGGTCGCCGCCCCGGCTCTCGCCCCGGCCGACCGGGCGGCCCTGGTCCGCCGGTTCTTCGAGCTGCTGGAGGCCAACGCCGACGACCGGCTGACCGCGGCCGACGACTGGCTCGGCAGCCCGACGGACGAGCCCGATGCCGAGGACGACGGGGAGGACGAGGACGGCAACGAGTTCGCCTCGGCCTACGAGGGAGTCACCTTCAAGGACTCGGCCGACGACGGCGAGGAGGGTTCGGTCGCGGGAGGTGAGCCGTCCCGGCCGGTCGGCGACTTCCCGCTGGAGGGCGAAACGGCCGACCGGCTCGAAGACCGGTTGAAGTTCTTCCACACGGTCGCCCGGCTGTGGCGGGCGGCGGCCCGGCCGGAGCTGTGGCCCCGCGGCGAGCCGGCCACCCTCGACACCCTCGGCGGGTGGCTGGCGGCGGCCCGCCGGACCCGGGCCCACCTCGCCCGCTTCCTCGACCGGGTGAAGGACGTGCCGGTCCCGGAGCCGTCCGGCGGACACGAGGGGATGATTGAGTTCGACCGCCGGCGGGCCGTCAAGGGCCACCTGCTCGACCTCGGGGTGGCGACCTGCGTAGAGGCCGGGCGGGCGGCCCTGGCGCTGTCCGCGCTGCTGGTGCAGGGGGCCGAACTGCCGCCGGCCGGTGGCGGTGACGCCGGTGCGGCCGACGACGCCGTGCCCGCCTGGGAGCCGGTGCTCACCCGCCTCGAACGGGCGATCGGCAACCGCGACGCCACCCAGGTGCGGAAGCTCCTGCCGGGGTTCGTGGCCGTGTTCCGGAACGAGCCGCTGTTGTACTGCCCGCCGTCCGACGGCGGCACCCCCGCGCAAGTCCTCCGGGCCCAGACCGCCCTGCACGCCCTCGAAGACCTGCTCACCCGGCTGCCCCGGCTCGGGCTCTTGCGGGAGACATTCCACCTGACCAAGCTGGCCCGGCAGATGGAGTGGAATAGCCCGCCGTCGGGCCGCCGGGTCAGCAGCTTCGACCAGCTTTTCAAGACGGCCCTGGCCGGGGTGGTGGACACGCTCGTGACCGCCGCCCGGGACGGCGGGGACGAGGCCGGGCCGGACGGCCCGCTCTCCGGAATGCTGTTCAAGGTGGCCGACGAGTTCGGCAAGCTGTGGAACGAGCACAGCCAGTCGCTCCGGCTGTCCGTCTTGGAGGCCGTCTCGGACGACGGCGACTGGGACGCCGTCCGGTCGTTCGTCACCTCCTACGGCGGCGACCTGTTCACCGTCCCGTTCCTCGGGCTCTCGAACATGCGGGGCATCCTGGCCCGCGGGGTGGCCAACTGGCTCGACGGCCAGGCCGAGGGGGACGACGACAAGCGGCCGAGGCTGGTCGACGCCTGGGCCGACGGCGACCTGGACAAGGCCAAGACCGCCCGGGCGGCCGAGCTGGTGTTACAGGCCCTCGTCGAGCACTACGACGAGTACCGGGACTACAACACCACCACCACCCAGTCGGACTACGGCGAGAACATCCACATCCTGTTGGACTTCCTCCGGCTCAAGGTGAAGTACGACCGGGCGGCGTGGCGGCTGCGGCCGCGGGCCCTGGCCCACGAGGTCCTGTGCCGCCGGGGGCAGGACGCTCTGGCCGCCAAGTGGCGGGAGTCGATCACGAACAAGACCCGGAACGTGGCCGACACCCTCCTGAAGGAGCTGGCCGAGAAGGAGGCCCGCACCGGTGTCCGGCTGCGGACGATCCGCGACCGGCTGGAGGAACGCTTCGTCCGGCCGCTGGAGGTGGACCGGGCGGCGGCCCTGGTCGGGCCGGCGGCCGAGGCGGCCAAGCGGGGCGAGGACGAGGCCAATCCGGCGTTCGGCCGGCTGCGGGCGGCGATGGCCCCGCTCGGGGAGACCGTCCTCGGGGTCGGGCTGGAGGTGCCGGCCTGGGTCCGGCGGCTGGAGGAGGCCCTGCGGCAGAGCCGGGAGCCGGACGGCCCGGACCCGGCGGCCGAGTGGGGCCCGGCCGTCGGGCTCGACTTCGCCGACCTCAAGCGGCAGGTCCAGAACTGGGACCAGGGCGGGGAGTAGCGGGCGTTCGGTCGTCGGGTCCGCGCCGGGTCCCACAGCCCCGCCTGGGCGGTCTACTTCGCCCGCTTCCACCGCTCGGTGAACTCGTTGCCGTCCCCGACCTGGGTGTACGTGTCCTTGTCCACCTTGATCTTGAATTTCAACGTCATGCCGATCAGGTTGGCGGTATTCTTGTTGGCGTACTCGACGGTCTCGGCGTAGTTCTCGCCGTCGAGGGTGTACGTCCCCCCGTGGTGGAAGACGACCTCACCGGTCTGCGGGTCGTAGTCGGTGATCGCCCAGTGCCGGCCGGTGAAGAACTTCAGCCGGCCGCCCTTCTCCGGCGGGTCCTTCGGGTCGTCCGGGGTGCCGGCCAGGACCCACGCGCCGACCAACTGCTTGCCGAGGTCCTTCTTGTCCTTGTCGTCCGGCTTGTCGTCGGCCCGCAGCCAGGCGCCGACCGCGGCCGAGGCCGCTAGCACGACCACGGCGACGGCCGCGGCCCTCCGGATACGCCGACCCGCCCGGGACTCGGTCATGACGGGACTCCTTCGCGTCGCAGCGTGGACGCCGGTCCGACGGACGGTCGGACGGCTCACAGCCTAGCCGACCGGTCGGAGGGCCGCAAGGGGGCCGGTCCGACGGGCTACGGGTCCGCGTCCCACACCACGACCCGGCCGTCCTCGCTGCCGGCCGCCCCGAGCGTCCCGTCCGGGCTGTACGCCACGCTCCGCAGCGGCCCCAGCTTCCAGTCCAGCTTCCCCGTCGGCTTGAGCGTCTCCAGGTCGTAGAGCTTCACCAAGGTCGGGGCCCCGAGGATGATGGCGAGCGTCCGCCCGGCCGGGTGGAACGCGAACCCGCGCACGTCGGCTGACGCCCGCCCGGTCCCGAGCGTCCGCGGCTTGCCGAGCCCGGGCAGGTCGTACAGGTAGAAACTAGAATACCCGGCGATGCCGAGGTGCCGGCCGTCCGGCGAGATGGTCGGGTAGTAGGCGAGCCGGGACGGATACTTGGCGGACGCTACCTCCTCACGCCCGTCGGCCGAGCGGACGCACACCCTCGCGCCGTCGATCACGGCGAACCGCTCCCCGTCCGGCAGGAAGCCGGCGAGGTGGCGGAAGGTGTCCGGTAGGGGTTGTTGGCCGAGCATCGACTCGCGGTGTGCGACGGAGATCGTCGTCATCCACCGTCGGCCGGTGTGCGGCCGGTTGGCCGCGAGAACCCGCCTCCCGTCCGGCGAGCCGACGACGTGATGGGCCGGCACCCCGGCCACGCCCTGGAGCCGCTTACCGTCGGTAGTCCGGCAGGCGTACAGTTCATCACCCCAGGCCACCCAGCACCGGTCTCCGTCCGGGTGGACGGCGACCGCGTTGCCGTTCTCGGCGGCGTACCACCAGGCCGTGAGTGGGAGCGGCGGCAGGTCGAGGGCGACCGGCTCGCCGCCCGCGAGGGGCAGGACCAGGAACCGCACCGTGAACTGGTCGACTCGGGCCGAGGTGAGGGGCTGGTCGGGGGCCGGGTCGTGTGTGACGCCGGCCAAGAGCCGCCGGCCGTCCGGCAGGAACCGGAGGATCGCCACCCCGCCGCCGGCCTGGAGGACGTTCATGCCTCACCCGGGTCGAGGAAGGTGACGCCCTTCATCTTTACGGCCGCCCGGAGCCGGCGGAGGTAGTCGGCCCGGGGGATGTTCACCGCCCCCATCCGCTCGGTGTGCTCGGTCGTCATCTGCACGTCGAACAAGACGAAGCCCCGCCGCAGTCGCTCGACCAGCGACACCAGCGCGACCTTCGAGGCGTCCGTGACCCGGTGGAACATCGACTCCCCGGCGAACAGCCCGCCGACCGCCACCCCGTAAATGCCGCCGGCGAGGGTGTAGCCCGGCAAGACCCCACCCCCCGTCCCCCTCCCCCGCGGGGGGATGGGGGGTAAGTCGCCCCCTCCCGCCGCGGGGGAGGGGGAAGTAAAGGGGGAGGGGGAAGTAAAGGGGGAGGGGCCGGAACGCGGGTGGGGTCCTTCTTCGGCTACCCACACCTCGACGCTATGGGCGTGCCCCAAGCGGTGCAACTCGGTGTACGCCGCCAGCATCTCGGCCGTCACCCAGGTGCCTTCCTCACGGTCCTCGCCGCAGCCCCGCATGACGGCCTCGAACGCCCGGTCGGCCGTCACCCGGAACTTCCCGGACCGCATCGTCCGGGCCAGCCGCCGGCTGACGTGCAGGCCGTCCAGCTCGATGACCGCCCGCGGGTCGGGCGACCACCACAAGACCGGGTCGCCGTCCGAGAACCACGGGAACACGCCGTCGGCGTAGGCCCGCAGGAGGGTGGCCGGGGCGAGGTCGCCGCCCACCCCCACCAGCCCCTCCGGCTCGCCCAGCTCCGGCGGCACCCACGGCACCTCCCGCCGCGGCCCCCGGCCGAACCCCCACGCCCACGTCACGGCTTCTTCCCCTCCAGATCGGCCAGCAGTTTCTCGGCCTCGGCCGCCGCCTTCGTCCCCGGGTATTTCCGGGCCACCAGCCGCAACAGGGCCTTCGCATCGGCCGCCTTCCCGTCGGCCAGCGCTTCCCTCGCCGCGGCCAGACGGCCGGCCGCCTCGGCCTCACCCGGGGCCGCCCCCGCGACCACCCGCACCCACCCGTCCCGCGGGTGGTCGTCCTCGCTGACCACGACGTACCCGAGCCCGGGGCCTTTGAATAGATCGTCCAACACCTTTTCCAACGGCTTCCCCCGGCACGAGACCGTCACCGGGTCGCCGGCCTTGTCCCCGGCCTCGTAGGTCCACATCACCGGCCGCCCGGCCTCCACCTCGACCTGGTGGGCGAACTCCTTCAACACCTCCCGGAGTGGCACCTTCCGGAACTCGCCCGAGACTTTGACCGCGAGCAGTTTGGTCCGCGTCCGCTCGGCCGCCGGGGTGTCCTTCGTGGCCGGCTGGGCCACGCCGACGGACATCGCCACGACCGCCGCACCAACCGCCCATCCGCCCATCGCCGGCCCCCCGAAATCGTAGTCGTAACCGCCCGACCGGAAACAATTTACAAGTGCATGACGGGCCGCCTACGGCCCTGGTTTGGAAGGCCGCATTCCCGTAAAATAACGCAGCACGAGCCCGACCGCGAACGGAACTTTCCCGGCCGTCGCCCGGCGGCCGGCTCGCCGACGAGGTATCCACGTTGGCCGACGCGACCACACCCCCCGACGACCCCACCGACGTCTCGAACGGCCCGGCGAACGGCGAACTCCTGCCCGCCCTCGACATTGTCGACGAACTCCGCGACAGCTACCTGACCTACGCCCAGTCCGTCATCGTCAGCCGTGCCTTGCCCGATGTCCGGGACGGCCTCAAGCCGTCCCAGCGCCGCATCCTGGTGGCCATGAACGACCTCGGGCTCGGCCCGGCGTCGGCCACCTCCAAGTGCGCCGGGATCATCGGCGAGACGATGAAGCGGTACCACCCGCACGGCGACGCCAGCATCTATGACGCCCTCGTCCGCATGGCCCAGGACTGGGTCCTCCGCTACCGCCTGATCCACGGCCAGGGGAACTTCGGGTCGATCGCCGGGCTCCCCCCGGCCGCCCACCGGTACACCGAGGCCCGGCTGACGCCCGCCGCCGCCGACCTGCTCGCCGACCTCGACCACGAGACGGTCGACTTCATCGACAACTACGACGGCAAGTACCGCGAGCCGCTGGTCCTGCCGGCCAAATTCCCGAACCTGCTCGTGAACGGCGCCGACGGGATCGCCGTCGGCATGGCCACCCACATCCCGCCGCACAACCTCCGGGAAGTGTGTGCCGGGCTCATCAAGCTGATCGACAACCCGGACACCTCGCTGGCCGAACTCCTGGAGGTCATCCCCGGCCCGGACTTCCCGACCGGCGGGGTCATCATGGGCCGGCAGGGGATCATCGACGGGTACGCCCGCGGCCGGGGGAAGATCACCCTCCGGGCCCGGGCCGAGGTGATCGAAGAGGGCAAGGGCAAGAGCCCGTCCATCCTGATCCGCGAGGTCCCGTTCCAGGTCACCCGGAACCGCCTCCTGGAGGCGATGAAGGAGTTGGTCCACAACGAGCGGATCGCCGGCATCAGCGCCATCCGGGACGAGTCGAGCGCCCGCAGCGGCGAGCCGGTCCGGGTCGTCGTGGAACTCAAGCGGGGGGCCGACCCCCACCTCGTCCTCAACCAACTGTACCAGTTCTCGCCGCTCCAGGACACGGTCAGCATCATCCTCCTGGCCCTGGTCGACGGCCGGCCGGTCGTCCTGACGCTCAAGGAGATGATGCAGAAGTTCCTGGCCCACCGGGTCCAGGTGATCCGCCGGCGGACCGAGTACCTGCTGCGGGAGGCCAAGCGTCGCGGCCACATCCTCGAAGGGCAGTTGATCGCCATCGCCGACATCGAGGAAGTGATCCGCATCTGCCGGACCGCCCCGAACCGGGCCGAGGCCAAGCTGCGGTTGCAGGGTATGGAGGTGGCGGCGTCGCTGATGGAGCGGGCCATCGGGGCCGAGGCGTTCGCCGCCCTCCAGCGGGAACTCGGGGCCACGTCGGTTTACCGGATGACCGAACTCCAGGCCGAGGCCGTCGTCCGGCTCCAGCTCGGCCAACTCGCCGCCCTGGAGTCCGACGAAATCCTCAAGGAGTACACCAAGATTCGCGGCGAGGTCCGCGAGTACGAGACGCTCCTGTCGGCCGACGCCAACGTCCTGGCCGTCGTCCGGGCCGACCTCGAACACTTCCGCGACCGGTACGGCGACGCCCGCAAGACGGAGATTTCCGGCGACGCCGGGGACGTGCAGTACGAGGACCTGATCGAGGACGAGCAGGTCGTCGTGGCCGTCACCCACGAGGGGTTCGTCAAGCGGATGCCCTTGACCGAGTACCGGGTCCAGGGGCGGGGCGGGAAGGGCGTCAGCGGCGGGCTGCGGGAGAACGACTTCGTCGAGCACTTCTTCACCGCCGCCACCAAGGACTACCTCCTCTGCTTCACCGACCGCGGGCAGGTGTACTGGCTGAAGGTGTACCAGGTGCCGCAGGCCCCGCGGACCTCCCCGGGCCGGGCGATGGCCAACGTCCTGTCGCTCAAGCCGGAGGAGAAGATCAGCGGAATCATCCCGGTCCGGGAGTTCGCCGCGGGGCAGTACCTGCTGACCGCCACCAAGAAGGGGCTGGTCAAGAAGACCCGGCTGACCGAGTACGGCCGGCCGCGGGCCGGCGGCATCATCGGCATGGCCCTGGACGACGACGACAAGCTGATCGGCGTCGGGCTGACAAAGGCCGGCGACGAGGTCGTGCTGAGCACCAAAAACGGGATGGCCATCCGGTTCAGCGAGGCCGACGCCCGGCCGATGGGCCGGGCCACGTTCGGGGTGAAGGGGATCAACCTCGGCAAGGACGACGAGCTGGTCGGCATGGTCGTGGCCGACCCGGACGGCTGCCTCCTGACCGTGTGCGAGAACGGGTACGGCAAGCGGACGCCGTTCGGGCCGAACACGGAGGGGCAGGTGGCCGGGGGCGAGGGGCAGGACGAAGACGTGGTTGAGGAGCCGTCCGTCACCGAGGCTGAGGCGGGGGACGACCCGGACGCCGAGGACGGGCCGGTCGACCGGTCGACGATGCGCTACCGCCGGCAGCGGCGGGGCGGGAAGGGCGTCCGGGACGTGAAGGTGACGGCCAAGAACGGCAAGGTGGTGGGCGTGGCCGCCGTCCGCGAGGGCGACGAGATCATGCTCATCACCGTCGGCGGGATGGTCACCCGGAGCAAGGTCGACGCCATCCGCCAGGTCGGCCGGAACACCCAGGGGGTGCGGGTGATGAACCTGGCCGACGGGGACCGGGTCACGTCCCTGGCCAAGGTCGCCTCCGAGACGCCCGAGACGGCGGTGGAACAAGCCTCGTAGGGCACGCACCGCGTGCCGCCTTCCTCCCCCGGCACGCGGTGCGTGCCCTACGGAACGTCCTCATGCGCGTCCTGATCACCGGCGGGTACGGGTTCATCGGGGCCTGGATCATCCGCGACCTGTTGGCCCGCGGCGACTCGGCCTTCGCCTACGACCTGAAGGAAGACCCCCGCCGGCTCCGGCTCGTCCTTTCAGAGGAGCAAATCCGGCAGGTCCGGTTCGTTCCGGGCGACGTGACCGACTTACCGACGCTCACGCGGGCCGTCGCCGACCACGGCATCACCCACGTCATCCACCTGGCCGGCCTCCAGGTCCCGACCTGCCGGGCCGACCCGATGCTCGGGGCCAAGGTCAACGTCCTCGGCACGCTGGCCGTGTTCGAGGCGGTCAAGGCTGCGGGCCAGCAGGTGAAACGTATCGTCTACGCCAGCTCGGCGGCCGTGTTCGGCGGGCCGGACAAGTACCCGGCCGGGCCGCAGCCCGACGACGCCCCGCTGGTGCCCAGCACCCACTACGGCGTGTTCAAGTGCTGCAACGAGGGGAACGCCCGCATTTACTTCCAGGACCACGGCATCAGCAGCGTCGGGCTGCGGCCGTGGACGGTCTACGGCGTCGGCCGGGACCTCGGCATGACCAGCGAGCCGACGAAGGCGATCAAGGCGGTCCTGCTCGGCCGGCCGTACCACATCTCCTTCGGCGGCTGGTCCGACTTCCAGTACGTCGACGACGTGGCCCGGGCGTTCGTGCTGTGCTGCGACCGGCCGTTCACCGGGGCGAAGGGGTACAACCTCCGCGGGGCGGTCGTCACCCTGGCCGATTTCCACAAGGCGCTGGCCAAGGTGCTGCCGGAGGCGGAGAGGCTGGTGACGACCGGGACGACCCAGATCGCCATCGCCTACGACCTGTCGGACGCCGGGATCGAGAAGGACCTGGGGCCGATGCCGAAGACGGAGCTAGAGGCCGGCATCCGGGAGACGGTGGCGATCTTCCGGAAGCTTCGGGCCGAGGGCCGGCTCGACGCCGCCGACCTCGACGCCCCGAAGCCCCCGCCGGTCACGGTCGTGGACGAGGTGTGAACGGAACTCGCCGCACGATGAACGCAGAAGAAGGCACGATCAAAACTCAGAATACTGCATTGTTCCGATCGTGTTTTTTTCGGCGTCTATCGTGCGGCTGTTCGGGGTTGCCTTACTCCCCGCCCAGGCCGAGGATTTGCCGCTCCAGCTCGACCCGGTCGGTCACGTCCCGGGCGACCGCGAACACCACCCCCTCGACCGGGCACGGCTTGGCCGACCACTCGAACCAGTGGTACTCGCCCTTGGCGTCCCGGTACCGGTTGCGGAACCGGACGGTCGGGTCGCCGGCGCTCAGGACGGCCAGCTCGGCCAGCGTCGCCGGCCGGTCGTCCGGGTGGACGAACTCGACGAACGGCCGCGCGGTCAATTCCTCGGCCGAGTACCCCAGGACCCGGGTGAAGTTGGCGTTCACCCGCCGGAAGTAGCCGTCCAGCCCGGCGATGCAGAACAGGTCCGGGGACAGCTCGAAGAACCGGACCTGGTCCCGCTCGGCCCGGCGGAGGTCCCGCTCCAGGTACGCGGTGAACTCGGCCGCCAGGGCCGAGGCGTCCCGCGGCCGGAAGGCCGGGTCGGCCGCCAGGCACCGCCGGCACAGCTCGACCAGCTCCGGGTCGGCCCCGCTGCCGTCCAGCCGGGCGTGGGCCTCGGCCAGGTCGGCCTTCGCCGCCTTCTTGTAGACGGCCTTGGTCGTCAGCCCGTCGTACGGCGGGTGGCCGGTCAGGACCGCGCACAGGATGGCCCCGAGGCCGAACACGTCGGCCCGCTCGTCCAGCGTGTCGATCAGCCCGTGGGCCTGCTCCGGGGACATGTACGCCGGCGTCCCGAGCACCCGCCCGAGCTGGGTCTGGGCCGTCCCGTCGTCGCCCGCGGCCGCCCCGCCGAGCCCGGCCAGGGCGTCCGGGTCGGCGTCGGCCAGCGGGCTGTGGGCCATCACCTTGGCCACCCCCCAGTCCATCACCTTCACCACCCCGAACGGCCCGACCATCACGTTCGACGGCTTCAGGTCCCGGTGGATCACCCCGTTGGCGTGGGCGTACCCGACCGCCTGGCAGACCTGCTCGAACGCCTTGAGGAACCGCGGCCGGTCGTCCGCCGGGCGGCACCGGGCGGCCAGGAGTGCCGCCAGGGTGTGTCCCTCGACCTTCCGCATGACGTAGTACGGCCGGCCGTCCGGGAACTCCCCGAGTTCGTACAGCGGGACGATCCCCGGGTGCTGGAGCCGGGCGGTGATCCGGGCCTCGGACACGAACCGCCAGCACAGGTCGGGTTTGCCGCGGTGGCGGTCGAGCAACACCTTGACCGCCACCTCCCGGCCGAAGTCGGCGTCCACGGCGGTGTGCACGGCCCCCATCGCCCCCCGGCCGAGTTCGGCCCCGAGGGCGTACCGGGCGTTCCCGACCGGCGGGGCCTCCGGCTTGGCGGCCGGGCGGACGGTCGTGTCCGGCGGGGCGACGGCCGTGGGGCTCGCCCCGCCCCCCGGGCCGGACTCGTCGTACAGCTTGAAGTCGTCGCTGGTGCCGGTGGTCGAGCCGTGGCCGCCCGGCGGCGGGGTCGGGGGCGTGGCCGGGTCGTTCGGTGGCACGGCGGACATCCGGCCTCCGGCGGAACGGACGGAGGGGGACCGAACGGGAGGGTGCTTTTCAGGTTACACGGTCCGGCCGGGGTGTCAATTTCCGACCGGCCGGCCATTATAGGTCCCACGTCTTGGGGTCGGCCGGCTTCTTCTTCCGCGGCTTCGGCTCCGGCACCGGGGCGGGGGGCTGTTCCGGCTTCGCGGCCTTCGCCGGTTTGGCCCGGACGACCGGCGGCTCGTCCGACCCGTCGTCGCGGATGTCCGCCACCGTCTCGGCGTCGGCCGCGGCCGCCTTACCCCCGCCGCCCTCGCCCTTCGCCCGCAGGACCACCTTGATCGCCACCTCGCCGAACGGGAAGGCGTCCCGCAGGCACTTGGTCAGATACCGCACGTAGGTGTCGTCGAACAGCTCCGGGCCGTTGGTGAACAGCACCACCGTCGGCGGCCGGACCCCGATCTGGGTGGCGTAGAAGATTTTCGCCGGCCGGTTGGTCCGGACCGGCGGGGTGTTCGCCTCGACGGCTTGTCGGACGACCCGGTTCAGGTCGCCGGTGCTCACCCGGGTGCCGGCCTGCTTGTGCAACTGGATGGCGAGCTGCAACAGCCGGAGGACGTTCTTCCCCTTCTTGGCGGTGATGAACGCGATCGGCACGTGGTCGAGCATCGGGAACACCTTGCGGACGTACTCGGCCATCTTCTCGGTCGGCAGCACGTCCTTCAGCAGGTCCCACTTGTTGACCACGAAGATCGCGGGCGTGTGGTTCTCCAGGATGTACCCGGCGAGCTGCTTGTCCACCCGGCCGATCCGGTGCCGGGCGTCGAAGAAGTGGAGGACCACGTCCGCCCGGCGGATCGACCGCTCGGCCCGGTGGAGGCTGTAGAACTCGATGTCGTTCTGCAGGGTGGTCCGCTTCCGGACGCCCGCGGTGTCGATGGCCACGAACTCCTTCCCGTCCCGCTCGAACCGCACGTCGATGCTGTCCCGGGTGGTCCCGGGGACTTCCGAGACGATCACCCGGTCGATCCCGGCCAGGCTGTTGATGAACGTGCTCTTGCCGACGTTCCGCCGGCCGACGATGGCCAGCTTCAGGGCCGGGTCGGCCGGGGGCAGGTCGCCGGCGTCCGGCGGGAGCTTGTCCACGATCGCCTGGAACAGGTCGTCCTTCCCCAATTTCTGCTCGGCGCTGACCGGAATGGGGTTGCCGTACCCGAGCCGGCCGAAGTCGCCCGAGAGTGACGCCAGCTTGTCGGTGTCGGCCTTGTTGGCGACGAAGATCACCGGCTTGTTGATCGCCCGCAGCCGCCGGGCCACCTCCTCGTCCAGCGGCACCCCGCCGTCCCGGACGTCGACCACGAACAGCACCACCGCCGCCGCGTCGAGGGCGTGTTGGATCTGCTGCTCCACGTCCGCCGTCAGGTCGTCGACGTCCTGGATGCCCATCCCGCCGGTGTCGACCAGTTCGAAGTACCGGTCGCCGGCCTCGACCACGGTGGTCACCCGGTCCCGGGTGACGCCGGCGGTCGGGTCGACGATGCTGATCCGCCGGCCGGCCAGCCAGTTGAACAGGGCCGACTTGCCGACGTTCGGCCGGCCGACGATGGCGACGATCGGCAAAGCCATGTCTTCAGGTCCTCAAGTCGTCAGGTCATCAAGTCCGGAAGTCGCGGCCCCGTCTTCGACGTGAAGACTTGATGACCTGACGACTTGACGACTCGCTACCAGCAGGTAAACCCGCCGTCCACCACCAGCGTCGCCCCGGTGACGTAGCTGCTCGCGTCCGAGGCGAGGAACACCGCCGCCGGGCCGACCTCGTCCGGCTCCCCGAGCCGGGCCATCGGGATGTGGTCCTCGAACCGCCGGCGGAAGTCCGGCTTCTCGGCGAACCACCGGCGGTTCGGGGCGGTGGCGAACACCCCCGGGGCCAGGGCGTTCACCCGGACCCCGCGGTCGGCCCAGTCCGCCGCCAGCGACCGGGTCAGGGCGGTCAGGCCGGCCTTGGCCGTCTCGTAGTGCCGGCCGCGGATGCCCTGGATGGCGATCGGCCCGGCGATCGAGGTCACGTTGACGACGCTCCCGCGGCCGCGTCCCAACATCCCGGCCCCGACCTTCTGGCAGCAGACGAGGGCGCTGGTCAGGTTCAGGTCCATGTACCGCTGCCAGTCGGCCAGCGGGAAGTCCTCGGTGGCTACGTCGAGCCGCCGGCCGCCGACGTTGTTCACCAGCACGTCCACCGGCCGGCCGAGTGACAGGGCGGCGTCACAGGCTTCGGCCGCCCCGTCGGGCGTGGCCACGTCCCCCGAAACGACATCGACCCGCCGGCCGAGGTTCGCCAGCTCGCGGCGTGCCGTGGCGAGGGCGCCCGGGTCGCGGCCGACGAGGATCAGGTCGGCCCCGGCTTCGGCCAGGGCCTGGGCCATCGCCCGCCCAAGCCCCCGGCTCCCGCCCGTCACCAGGGCCGTCCGCCCGTCCAGCCGGAACCGGTCCAACACGCCCATCGCCGCATCACCCCCGGGTTATGATACAACGGGTGTACACGGGGGTTAGGTTCTGTCTGCTGAATCGGCGGGGGGCGGCCGTGCCTCTGATCTTGCATGCACCGCCGCGACCTCTCCGA
>JAIEQO010000496.1 GCA_019747655.1 Gemmataceae bacterium
TCTGTCCTCTGTCCTCTGTCCTCTGTCCTCTGTCCTCTGTCCTCTGTCCTCTGTCCTCTGTCCTCTGTCCTCTGTCCTCTATTCGAGGTCCAGCCGCCACCACGCCAGGGCCAGGAAGCCGGCCCCGAAGGCGAGCAGCACGAGGCAGGCGGTGGTGACGACGGCGAGCTGCGGGTCCGGGGAGCCGAGGAGCTGGCTGTAGGCATCCAGGGCCCAGGCGTGGGGGGTGACGAGGCTGGCCCGCTTCATCGACTCCGGCATCAGCTCCCGCGGCATCAGCGACCCGCTCACCCCGCCGAGGACGAGGACGAGCAGCGTGCCGTACACGGCCACCTGCGTTTCGGACTTGGCGACGGCCGCGACGAGCATCGCCAGCCCGACCGCTGCGACCGACGTGCAGGCGACGACCGGGACGAGGAGCCACGGCTGTGGTCCCCACGAGATACCGAACAGGAGCCGGCCGGCCAGGAGAAGGAAGAACCCCTGGGCCAGCGACACCAACAGGCACGGCAGGAGCTTGCCGAGGAGGAGCTGCCACCGCGCCAGCGGGGCGGCCCGGAGCCGGACCAGGGTGCCGTGCTTCCGCTCGGCGGTGAACAGCCAGCCGACGGACAGGACCAGGAAGAACGCGAACATCACCGTGTACTGCGGGACCAGGATTTGGTAGCGCTTGCTGCCGGGGTCGGCGTACACCGCCCGGTTCCGCTCGGCCCCTTCGCGGCCCTGGTTGCGGGTCAGGGTGGCCCAGGTCAGGGCCGAGAAGTCGTAACTGGGGAACAGGTCGCCGACCTGCTGGCGGACGGCCGGCCCGACCTCCTTCCGGACGGCCGGGGTCAGCACCTCGCCGAAGGCGATGTCCTTGCCCATCGAGGCGAGCAACTTCGGGTCGGCGAAGGCCCGGCGGACGGCCGCCCGGAACTCCGACGTCCGCTTGGCGATGGTGGCCGCGTCGCCGGTCGCCTTCAGGAAATCGCTCCCCTTCGCCTTGCGGAACTCGTCCAGCACGATGGCCGCGAAGGCGGGGTCGGCGGTCAGGGCGGCGAGCAGTTTCTGCACCACCGGGTCGAGTTCCCGCAGCACGTCCGCCGGGATCGGCTTGCGGTCCTTCAGCGACTCGGCCAACACCTCCATGAACCGGTCGTCGCCGACCCGGGCGAATGCCTGGCCGATCATGTACGGGATCAGGACCCGGAAGAGCGAGACCTGGGCGACCTGTTCGATGATGGCCGAGGCCGTCGGCTGGGTCGGGTCGCGGAGGACGGCGAGGCCGACCCGGTCGAGCACCACGCCGTCCCGGCCGAACGGGTTGACCGGCACGAACCCCGGGGCGGCCAGGAACGACGCCCGGTCCATCCGGTCGCTGAAGTCCGGGGTGAAGACGAGGACGGCGGCCCGCTTGCCGCGGGCGACGAGGTCGCGGGCCTCCTCCTCGGAGGGGATCACCTCGACCCGGATGCCGCCCCCGCCGCCGGCGCCGTCCGGATCGGCGGTCAGGTCGTCGATGACGACCTCCGACCACGGCTTCGGCGGGAACGTGCGGCCCGCTTTCTGCGGCAGCCCCGTATCGCGGATGACGACCGAGACGCGGAGCCGGTCGTCCGGCTTCTCGCCGAACCCTTCGCCGAGGGCCAGCCCGAGGACCAGGATCAACACCACCGGCATCAGCAGCAGCACGACCGCCGACCGGGGGTCGCGGAGCAGGAGCCGCAGGTCCTTCAGGGCCAGGGTGAGGGTGGGCATGGCGTGACAGATTGAGGACAGTTAACCACAGAGTCACAGAGCCCACAGAGCAGAGGGGAAGACCGAGACAGAGTTCATGATTTTCCTCTGCTGCTCGGGTCTGCTCGGTGTCCTCTGTGACTCTGTGGTGAATCTTCTACTGCGTCAGTCCCGCAGCTCCCGGCCGGTGAGGTGGAGGAAGACCCGCTCCAGGGTCGGCTCGCGGGTGCTGACGGCGGTGAGGGTCGCGCCCGCCGCTGCACAGAGGGCGGCCACCTTCGCCAGCACCGGGGGCAGGTCGTCCGCCACCAGCTTGTAGCCGTCCGGCCGGGGCTCGACCCGCTTCACACCGTCGAGGGCGGCCAGCCGGTCGGCGAAGTCAGCCGGGGCGTTCGCGGCCGCGATCCGCAGGGAGGCGTCGAGCGTCTTGAGGAGGCTCGGCAGGGTGTCGCAGGCCAGGATCTTGCCGCCGTCGAGGACCGCGATCCGCCGGCACAGGTGCTCGACCTCTTCGAGGTAGTGGCTGGTGTACACGACCGTGACGCCGGCCGCGTTCAGGGCCTTCACCTGCTGGTAGATGTGGTTCCGGGACTGCGGGTCGACGCCGGTGGTCGGCTCGTCCAGGAAGACGAGCCTCGGCCGGTGAACGACGGCGACTGCCAGGTTCAGCCGCCGTTTCATGCCGCCGGAGAAGGTGCCGGCCCGGTCATCCCCGCGGTCGGCCAAGCCGACGGCCGACAGCACTTCCTCGATGCGGGCGGATAGGTCGGTCCCACCCATCCCGTAGAGCTTGCCGAAGAACCGGACGTTCTCGCGGGCGGTTAGGTCCGGGTAGATGGACAGGTCCTGGGTGCCGATCCCGACCAGCCGGCGGAGGTCGCGGCGGGAGCGGTCGAACGGCTCGCCGAAGAGGCGGACGGTACCGGCGTCGGCGTCGGTCAGCCCGGTGAGGATGCCGATGAGGGTGGTTTTCCCGGCCCCGTTCGGGCCGAGCAGCCCGAAAAGTTCGCCGCCGCCGATGGCGAGGGAGACGCCGTCGAGGGCGACGGTCGGGCCGTACCGCTTGCGGACCTCCACGACTTCCAGCACCGGGGCCGTCATCGCGCCTATCATAGGGCCGCCCCGCCCCCGTCCCAGGGCCGCCGCATGACCACGTTCAACGACGCCCGGCTCCGGAAGGCCAACGACCGCCCCGTCAGCAAGAGCGGCCGGTACGTCCTGCTGTGGCTCCAGATGGTCCGGCGGCTACATGGGAGCCACGCCCTCGACTACGCCCTTCACCTGTGCCGGCACCTGAAGAAGCCGCTGGTCGTGTACGAAGGTCTGAAGCTCAACTACCCGTGGGCCAACGCCCGGCACCACACGTTCATCCTCCAGGGGATGCGGGACAACGCGGCCTCCGCGAAGCAACTCGGGGTCGCCTACTGGCCGTTCGTGGAGACGCCCGGCGACCAGGGCCGCGGGCTCGTCCGCTCCCTCTGTGCCGACGCGTGCGTCCTCGTGACCGACGACTACCCGGCGTACATCGTCCCGGCCCAGAACCGGGCGGTCGCCGCGACGGTCGATGTCGCGGTCCACCTGATCGACGGCAACTCGCTCGTGCCGCTGAGCCTGCTCGGCCCGGCGGTGGCGGCCGCGGCCCACCTCCGGCCCCGCATCCACCGGCAGTTCGCCGACGCCTGGGCGAACCGGGCCGCGGCCGAACCCGAGGTGTCGAAGGAGGCGAAGAAGACGCTGGCCCCGCCGTTCGAGCCGTGGGACCCGAAGGCCGACATCGGCGAGTTTGTTCGCTCGCTGCCGCTCGATCAGGCGGTGAAGCCGGTCGGCGACGCCCCGGGCGGAACGGCCGCCGGCCGGGCGGCGCTGGCCGACTTCGTGGCCAAGAAGCTGCCCCGGTACGCCGAGGCCCGCAAGGACCCGGACGCCCCCGAGCGGAACACCGCCAGCCGGCTCAGCCCGTACCTCCACTACGGCCACGTCGGCATCCAGGACGTGGCCGGGGCCGTTCTCGACACCGTCGGCTGGACGCCCGACGACCTGGCCACCGCGCCCCGCAACCGGAAGGAAGCCTTCCCGTCCGCCGACCCGAGCGCCAGCCGCTACCTCGACGAGGCCGTCACCTGGCGGGACGTCGGCTACCACTGGCACTTCGTCAGAAATGCGGAATGCGGAATGCGGAATGCAGAATCACAGAAGCGGACGTGGCAGAAGCGGGGCGAGGTGCCGCAGTTCAACTTCGAGACGTTCGACTTCTCCCCCGGCGGCGAGCGGACGCTCGACGTGGTGCTGCCGGCGTGGGCCCGGGAGACGCTGGCCAAGCACGCGGCCGACCGCCGCGACCACCTCTACACGCTTGAGGAGTTCGAGGCCGGGGCGACCCACGACGAGTTGTGGAACGCCGCCCACAAGGAGCTGGTCCACACCGGTCGCATCCACAACTACCTGCGGATGCTCTGGGCCAAGAAGGTGCTCGAGTGGTCGCCATCCCCGGCCGAGGCGTACCGTACGCTGGAGCACCTGAACAACAAGTACGCCCTCGACGGCCGCGACCCGAACAGTTACACCGGCATCCACTGGTGCTTCGGGCTGTTCGACCGGCCGTGGCCGCCCGAGCGGCCGGTCACCGGCGTCGTCCGCTACATGTCGTCCGACAACACCGCCAAGAAGTTCAAGCTGGCCGGGTACTACGAGTACGTCCGCCGGGTGTCGGCCGGGGTCCCGGCCCCGGCCGCCGCGGTGGACACCCTGTTCTGACCCGGCGCGAACGGCGGGTTGCAGTTTTCCCACGCCCCCCGAACCGGTAAAACGGGTGCAATCGTTCCGGGCGGGGCGGCCGGTGCCGCCCCTCACCCGCCGTTACCCCCGGGTCCAGGCCGGACCCACGAAAGGGACGCACGCATGCCCGTTGTTGCCACCGCCACCGCCGGGGTGTCCCGGCACGACGTCAAGGACCTGGCCCTGGCCGCCCAGGGGAAGAAGCGCATCCTGTGGGCCGACCGGGACATGCCGGTCCTCCAGCAGGTGCGAGAGAAGTTCGAGCGGGAGCGGCCGCTCCAGGGCCTCCGCATGGCCGCCTGCCTGCACGTCACCGCCGAGACGGCCAACCTGGTCCGGGCCCTGCGGGCCGGCGGGGCCGACCTCCTGCTGATCGCCTCCAACCCGCTCTCGACCCAGGACGACGTGGCCGCCAGCCTCGTGGCCGACTTCGGCATCGGGGTGGCCGCGATCCACGGCGAGAAGCCGCAGACGTACTACAAGCACGTGGCCATGGCCCTCGACCACCGGCCGCACGTGACGATGGACGACGGGGCCGACCTCGTCTCGGCCATGGTGTTCATCGCCCTCGACCGGCTGTCCGCCTTCAGCGAGAACCAGAAGCCGGTCCGGGACTGGGCCGAGAAGCTCAGCCCGGCCGACCGCAAGCACGCCTTCAAGGACGTCATCGGCAGCATGGAGGAGACGACGACCGGCGTCATCCGCTTGCGGGCGATGGAGAAGGACGGCGTCCTCCAGTTCCCGGTGGTCGCCGTGAACGACGCCGAGACCAAGCACTTCTTCGACAACCGCTACGGCACCGGCCAGAGCACCATCGACGGCGTCATCCGCGCCACCAACATGCTGATCGCCGGCAAGCAGGTGGTGATCGCCGGGTACGGGTGGTGCGGCAAGGGCGTGGCCCTGCGGGCCCGCGGCCTCGGGGCCCACGTCATCGTCACCGAGGTGAACCCGGTCCGGGCGCTGGAGGCCGCGATGGACGGGTTCCAGGTGATGCCGATGGCCCAGGCGGCGACGAAGGGCGACCTGTTCATCACCGTCACCGGGAACAAGCACATCATCGGCAAGGAGCACTTCGAGGTGATGAAGCACGGGGCGATGGTGTGCAACAGCGGCCACTTCGACATCGAGCTGGACCTCGTCGCCCTCAACGGCCTGACCGAGACCATGACCCCGGGCGTCCGCCACGAGGTCGACGAGTACCGGCTGAAGAGCGGCAAGACGGTCTACGTGATCGGGTCCGGGCGGCTGGTGAACCTGGCGGCCGCCGAGGGCCACCCGCCGAGCGTCATGGACATGAGCTTCGCCACCCAGGCGCTGGCCACCGAGTACTGCGTGAAGCACAAGGGCAAGCTTCCGAACGCGGTGGTGCCGGTGCCGCGGGAGGTCGAGGAGTGGGTGGCCACGGCCAAGCTGGCGTCGATGGGCATCGGGGTCGACGTGATGACGGCCGAGCAGAAGAAGTACGGCGAGAGTTGGGAGCACGGGACGTGACGCAGCCGTCCGACGACGTTCCGGCCACGGGCCGGTTCCGGTTGTACGAGGCGTTCGGCGAGCGTAAGCCGCTGAGTGCCTGGGGAGGGGACCCGCGGTGCCCGGTCTCCCGCCAGGGGTTGTATTACCGCGTCCACGTCCTCGGGATGTCGGTCGAGCAGGCCTTCGCCTGGAGTCGGTTCGACCCGTCCCGGCCGTCGGCCGTCGTCGACCCGGTCGGCAACGTGACCGGGCTTGACCCCGGCCGGAGGGGTTTCCGAGCCGCCACCATCCGGGCGTGGGGTGAGGACAAGACGGCCCGCGAGTGGGCCGGGGACCCGCGGGCGGTGGTGGCCGCCCCCCTCATCGCCCAGCGGGTCAAAAAGGGGGTGCCGGCCGAGCTGGCCATCGTCACCCCCCCGTTCGTCCGGCTGGGGAATCCGTACGGGCAGGTAACGGCTTGGGGCGAGACGAAGAACCTCTCCGGGTGGGAGGCCGACCCCCGGGCCCGGGTGTGTGCGGAAATCATCCGGAAGCGGCTGGCAGCCGGGCTGCGCCCGGAGGACGCGATCGGCCTACCGCCTCACAAGGCCCTGGAGCGTGTCGGCCGCGGGCGGGGACCCGGGCGGCGGACCCGAGCCGCCCGGCCGCCCGGCTCAGACCACCCGCAGGGCGGCCCGCGGCGGGACGCCGCGGTAGACCGTCCGGATGCGGTCCCGGGTCAGGCCCAGCACCTTGTCGAACCGGCTTAGCTTCAGCCCGTTACGCCGCTTGCGGTGGGTCGTCGCCGCCTGTAACATCCAGCCATCGGGCCGCGCCGATGGAGGGGACGATGGGGCCGGCGGTCATCAGCCTGGAAGTCGACCCGGACACCGCCCGGCGGTACGCCGCCGCCCCGGCCGACGAACAACAGAAGCTCCGCCTGCTCCTGCTGCTTCGGCTCCGCGAGCTGACCGCCGGCCCGGCCCGGCCCCTCCAGCAGGTCATGGACGACATCGGCCGCGCGGCCGAGGCCCGCGGGCTGACGCCGGAAGTGTTGGAGGGGTTGTTGCGTGACGACTGACCCCCGGTTCGTCATCGACACCGGGGTCGTGGTGAGTGCCCTCCTGTTGCCGCGGTCGGTCCCCCGTCGGGCGTTCGACCGGGCCGCCGCGGTCGGTCGGTTGCTCGTCTCGGACGCCACCGTCGCCGAACTCGACCGGGTTCTCCGCCGCCCGAAGTTCGACAAGTACCTGCGGGAAGAGGAGCGGCTGGAGTTCCTGGCCGCCTTCGTCAGCGAGGCCGAACGGGTGGCGGTCTCGGAGGTCGTGCGGGAGTGCCGCGACCCGGACGACGACAAGTTCCTCGAGCTGGCGGTGAGCGGCCGGGCAACTCACGTTATCAGCGGGGACGCGGACCTGCTCGTGCTCAACCCATTCCGCGGGGTCCCGGTCGTCACCCCCCACGACTTCCTGGGGCAGTTCCCCGAGGCCGGCGGGTAGCCGTCACACCACCCGCAGGGCGGCCCGGGGCGGGGTCCCGCGGTAGACCGACCGGATGCGGTCCCGGGTCAGGCCGAGGACCTTGTCGAACCGGCTCAGCTTCAGCCCGTCGATGCCCGAATCGTAGTCGGCCAGGTGGTGCAGCATCCCCACGTCCGACCGGACCTCCCGGTCGACCTCCCGCCGCAACAGCCGCCGGACCAGCCGCAAGCCCCCGGCCGGGCCGGGGTACCGCGACTTCGCGTAGGTGATCGACACCACCTGAGTTGTCTTCTCGTCCACCGGCACGAAGAAGATGTACAGCCGCCACCGGACCATCGCTTCCCGGGTGCCGTCCGGCGAGGTCCACCAGTGGTCGAACACCGAGTAGACCGGCGAGAAGTGGGTCGTCCAGTCGTCGTGGAAGGTGTCACCCGGCCGGACTCCGAGGAGCCGCTGGAAGAGCGGGTTCAGCCGCTTCGTCGGGCCGCTGTTGACCACCCGGACGGTCGTGTCGGTCGGCTCGAAGCGGACCCGGACCTCGTGCATCCGGTCGAGGTCGTACCCGAACGTCTGGTGGACCGTCCCGCTGTGCTCGATCTCGTTGAAGTTGTCGACGGCCAGCTCCAGCGGGGCCGGTATCGTGTGACGCAGCGTACAAATCGGCAGGTAGCCCGGCATGGTCACGTCCGGGAAGGCCGTCCGACTGACGCGGCTGCGGACCCAGATCAGCCCGTGCTCCTCCCGCACGTCGAAGCTCGTCGTGCAGGCGTGCAGCTTCGGGCTGCCGGGGCTCTCGCCGTTCCCGCAGGCGTCGAACGTCCACCCGTGGTACTGGCAGCGGAGCCGGTCGCCGACCACCTCCCCGACGCTCAGCTTGAGCCGCCGGTGCGGGCACGCATCGGCGACCGCCCCCAGGTCGCCGGCGGCCGTCCGGAACACCGCGATGCCGTGGCCGTCGAGCGTCACACCGGCCGGCTTCCGCCGGACCTCCCGGCTGAAGAGGACCGGGTGCCAGTGGTCCAGAACGGGCATGCGGGGCGACTCCTCGGGACGGACCGACCACCCACTATCGGCCGGCACGACCGGCCGAGTTGATCCGGACGGCGTCGCGGGGCGTAGAATGGCGGGATGTTCACCGGGCTGGTACAGGCGCTCGGCACCGTCCGGGCGGCCGAGGACGACGGGCACGGCGGCCGCCGGTTCGGGGTGGCCGAGCCGACCGTCGCCCCGGAGTTGGCGGTCGGCGAGAGCGTGGCGGTCAACGGGGCGTGCATGACCGTGACCGCCCGGCACGCCGACTGGTTCCTGTTCGAGGCCGGGCCGGAGAGCCTGGCCAAGACCACCCTTGCGGACCTGAAGCCGGGCGACCGGGTGAACCTGGAGCGGGCCCTGCGGGCCGGCGACCGGCTCGGCGGGCACTTCGTCACCGGCCACGTCGACGCCGTCGGCCGGGTGCTGGAGCGGACGCAGGCGGGCGAATGGGAAACGGTCTGGTTCGGCTTCCCCCCGGCGTTCGGGGAGCTGCTGGTCGAGAAGGGGTCGGTGGCGGTGGACGGGGTCAGCCTGACGGTGGTGGACGCCCTCTCGGACCGGTTCAGCGTGATGCTGATCCCGCACACCCGCGACCAGACCACCCTCGGCGACCGGCCGCCCGGCAGCGGGGTGAACCTGGAGTTCGACCTGCTGGCCAAGCACGTCCGAAAACTAGTCAAAGGCCGGTAGTACGTAGCCCGCTGATGACGCAGACTTCGGCGCAGATAAAATCCGATCAATCAATTGTTCTGATCTTGACTTCATCTGCGCCGAAGTCTGCGTCATCAGCGGGCGGGTCTGAATCATGAGCGAAGCTCCCGTCCCGTCCCCCCGGCAGACGCTGACGTACCTCCGCCGGCTCTTCGACGGGGTCGGGCTGGCCCCGAAGACCAAGCTCGGCCAGAACTTCCTCATCGACCTCAACCTCATCGACCTCCTCGTCCGGTCGGCCGAGCTGGACAAGTCCGACGCGGTGCTGGAGGTCGGCACCGGCACCGGGTCGCTCACCGGCCGGCTGGCCGAGCGGGCGGGGATGGTGGTGACGGTCGAGGTCGACAAGAACCTCCACCCGATCGCCCGCCAGGTGGTCGGCGAGCGGCCGAACGTCCGGTACGTCCTCGGCGACTGCCTGTCGCGGAAGAACGAGCTGAACCCGGACATGCTGGCTGCCTGGGACGCGGCCGCGGCGTCACCCGGGATCACCCGCCGCAAGCTGGTGGCCAACCTCCCGTATGTGATCGCCACGCCGTTGATCGGCAACATCCTGGTGGCCGGCCTGCCGGTCGAGCGGATGGTGGTGATGGTCCAGTGGGAGATCGCCGAGCGGCTGCGGGCGGTCGTCGGGACGAAGGACTACAACGCCCTGAGTGTCATGGTCCAGAGCGTCGCGGATGTCGAGGTGGTGCGGAAGGTGCTGCCGGGGAACTTTTACCCCCGGCCGAAGGTCGACTCGGCGATCGTCAAGATCACCCCGAACGCGGAGAAGCGGGCGAAGGTCGGCGACGTGCCGCGGTTCCGGGCGTTCCTCCGCGACCTCTACACCCACCGGCGGAAGAACCTGCGGCAGGCCCTGGCCGGCTGGCCGTCCGGCCGGCTCGACAAGGACGTGGTGGACGCGAAGCTGAAGGAACTGGAGATTCCGGGGACGATCCGGTCCGAGGCCCTCGACATCGACCAGCATCTGCGGCTGTGCGCCGCTTTCAGCGGCACGGAGAAGTGACAAGGAACAAGGGAGAAGGAACACAACCCCGATGGGCCGGTTCCTTCTCCCTTGTTCCTTATTCCTTTCCCGTTACCGGCTGACCACCCGGTAGTCGTAGCTGTCCTTGTCGCCGAGACTGAGCGTCTTGTGGAAGACGGCCCGGCCGTCCGTCCCGCCCAGGTACAGATACCACGTACCGCCCGGTAGCTTCACGTCGAACTCGCCGAACTGGTTGGCGGTGACGTACTCCCGCCGGTCCATCTGGTCGGCGTTGACGAACACCAGCTTGGCCGCCGCCCGCGGGGTGAGCTGGTCCGGGCTGACCACCTCGCCCCGGACGGCCACGGCCCCGCTCCGGGAGGTCGTCTTGTCCGGCCGGAGCCGGGTGGTGCCGTTCGGCCGCGGATAGCTGCTCCCGGACCCGGGCGGGGTGGCCGGGACCATCGGGTTCGGGATGTTGGTGTTGTCCTGGCTGATGGTCGGCGGGTTGGCCGGGACCTGCTCGATCTGCGGGCCGGCCGCGGCCGGCAGCGGCGAGGCCGTCGGCGGGCAGGCGTCCGGGCAGGCCGGCTGGGGCGGGTAGTAATACGTCACCACCGGCTGCCGGACCGTCACCGGCCTCAGCGTCGTTACCGGGACCATCGCACACCGCTCGACGTAACTCGTGACCGAGTTGCACTTCGACCGCAGCCGGTACGAGGTGGTGGGCACCGACACCCGCTGCGGGCAGCCGGTGCAGGGGTCGTAGTAGGTCGCGTACCGGCACTCCTGCACCGGCTCGTAGTAGTAGCTGGTCACGTTCTTGGTGACCGCCTCGTAGTACGACTTGCGGACCATCTCCGTCACCGGCTGGTAGTAGCACCGCTGGACGTAGCTGATCTGCATCTGCGGCTGCGGGCACGCCTGGGGGCAGGCGGCCGGCAGGCTGTAGCTCGTGCTCGGCCGGTTGCAGTCGTTGCAGGTGAGCTGGAACACGTTGTTCCAGGCGGCCGGGGCGGTCCCGGCCGACCCGAGGACCCCGCACGCGGCGAGGGCCAGGGCGACGGGCAGTCGCGGGCCGAAGGTCATGGGGTGGTCTCCCGGGGTGAAGGGGTCCGGTTCCCGGCAGCGGCCGGGGCGTCCGGAACGGGGTACGCAACCCCCGGTCCGAACGGTCACGCACTTCACCTTAAGCCCCGGCCGATCGTCCTCAATGCGATTCCGCGCGTGGCACAACCCGAAACCCCGACCGATACCGGTACAGCCGGCAAGGCCGGTCTATCCCACAGGAACTCGCCAGCTTCCAGCCGATTTCGGGGGCTGGGGGGCTTGGGGATTTGAATTGTAAAAAGGAAGCGGAGGGAGTTTGGCGAACCCCGAGCGTGAGCGAGGGGGTAGGCCCCACCCCCTCGCTCACGCTCGGGGTTCGCCGGCACCAAGCAGGGGGCTCACCCCCCCCGCCCGCCTGAGAGTCACGCCGCGGCCTTCAAGGCCGCCAGGGCGGCGTCGTAGTTCGGCTCGCTCGTCACCTCGGACACGTACTCGGCGTAGGTCACGGTCCCGGCCTTGTCGACCACGAACACCGCCCGGGCCAGCAGCGGCAGCGGCAGCCCCTCGATCAGGACCCCCCAGTTCTGGCCGAACGAGTGGTTGTGGACGTCCGACAGCGTCTGCATGGTGGTCACGCCCTCGGCCCCGCAGAACCGCTTCTGGGCGAACGGCAGATCAAGGCTGACCGTGTAGCAGGCCACCTTGTCGCCGAGGCCCTTGATCCCGTCCTCGAACTTCTTCGTCTGGGTGCTGCACACCGGCGTGTCGAGCGACGGGACGACGCTGAACAGCCGGGCCTTGCCCGCGGTGTCGGCCAGCGTCACCGCGTCCAGCCCCTGGAGCGTCTTGAAGTCGGGGGCCTTCGCCCCGGCCTTCACCTCCGGCCCGGCCAGGGCGACCGGGTTGCCCTTGAACTTGACCGCCCCTTCGCGCTTCGCCATCGCAGGTCCTCCGGGTGGGAACGGTGATAGGGTAGCGACGGGCCGGCCGGGGTCGATCAGTTGCTGCTGAAGTCGGGCGGGAACCGCCGGCCGGCACCGGTGTCGGTGGTCCGTAGGGCGTCGGCCAGGACCTCGGCCCGGAGGTCGGCGTGCGGCTCGGCCAACAGCGCCTGTTTCAGCTCCAGCGGCAGCGGCAGGGCGTAGGCCAGCACGTCGCACACCTGCCCGAGCGGGGCGTCCCCGGCGAACAGCTCGGCCACCTGCTGCCGGGCCGGGCCGTCCGGGAACCGGGGCAGGGCGGCCTCGGACAGCCGCCGGCGGAGCGAGGTGAGCCGGCCCAGGTCGGCCGGCAGCACGTCCGGCATCAGGTCGGCCCGGGCCACCCGGTAGAGCCGGTCGGTCGGCACCTCCTCGGCCAGCCGGACCCGGGCCAGCCCCCGCAGCCGGAGGTTGTACCGGCCGTCTTCCAGCCGCTCGTGCCAGATCACCCGCCCCAGGCAGGCGACCGGCTCGACCGCCGGCCTGGCGTCGTACTCGTCCTCCCACCCGGGCCGGAGCAGGACCATCGTGATCGTCCGGTCGCCGGCCAGGGCGTCGGCCATCAGCTCCCGGTAGCGGGGCTCGAAGATGTGCAGCCCCTGGACGACGTGGGGGAAGAGGACGAGGTTCGGCAGCGGGAAGAGCCGGGCCCGCCCGTCGAAGCCGGCGAGGGCTGCCTGGTCTTCGGTCATGACGGACCCGGGGCGGGGGGTGGCGGGTCGAGGTCGATCCGGGGCGGATGGTGGGGAGACCCCACACGCGGTCCGTCCCCACCCCCTTTCCTTCCCCCTCCCCCTGTTGGGGAGGGGGAACCGTCCGGCTCGGTCTGGTCCCCCCTCTCCCCCCGGGGGAGGGGGTTAGGGGGAGGGGTCTGGCATACAACCGCCTCGACCGCCTGCCAGAACCGGTCCACGTCCAGGCCCCGGTGGGCCGGCCGGTACGGGGCCATGTACGCCCGGCCGGACCGGAACAGCCGGTCCGCCCCGGCCGGGTTATTCCTCCCCCAATGGTAGAGGGCCACGGCCGCCTGGATCAAGGACTGGTAAAACCGCCGGTCGGCCGCCGGGCAGTCCCCCCACAACTCCTCCCAGACCTCGTGGGCGTCGAAGTACTCGCCCCGGTTGAAGTGATCCACCCCGGCCAGGTAGCGCGGGTCGTAGGGATTCGGTTCCGGGCCGGGGCCCGGGCGGCTATTCTGAGTGGTGTCCATCGGCGGTCCGGGGCCGCCCCGCCGGAAGGGTGGCGGCCGGCGGCCGTCTTCACCATACCCGACCGCCCCGGCCCCCGATACCCGACCCCCGGCCGACCCATGCTCTTCAGCTCGTCCAAGTGCCCGCTCCCGGCCCTGGTCGCGTGGTGCCGGGTGCTCAAGCACAGCCTGGGGGCCGGGCTCGACCCGCTCCGCATCTTCCGCCAGCAGGCCAAGTCCGGGCCGCGGCCCTTGCGGGGGGTGGCCGCCGACCTCGTCGCCCGGATCGAGCAGGGCGACTCGCTCGAAGACGCCCTCGAACCCTACCGCGACCGGTTCCCGCCGCTGTTCGTCGAGTTGGTCGCGGTCGGGGAGAAGGCCGGCCGGCTGGAGGACACGTTCCGGGAGCTGGAGAACTACTACGAGACCACCCTGCGGGTGCAGCGGGACTTCCGCAGCCAGATGGCCTACCCGGCCATCCAGTTCGTGGCCGCCACCGGGGTCATCGCGCTGTTGATCTTCATCGTCGGGTTCATGAACCTGAAGATCGATCCGACCGGGACCGGGTTGGCCGGGGGGGTCGGGGCGGTGATCTTCCTGGTCGTCGTCTACATCCCGGTGTTGGCCGCCCTCCTGTTGCTCAAGCTGTCGGCCGACAGCGTCAAGCTGCGGGCCAGGCTGGAGGGGCTCGTGCTGTGGGTCCCGACCTGGGGGCCGGCCCTCCTGGACTTCGCCCTGCACCGCTTCTCGATCGCCCTGCGGATGACCACCGAGGCCGCCCTGCGGGCCGACAAGGTGCTCCACTACAGCTTCCGGGCGACGGCCAACACGGCCTTCTGGCGGGGCGAGGCCCGGGCGGTGGCGGTGGCCAAGAAGGGGGGCGAGCTGCACGAGGCCCTGCGGGCCAGCGGGGCCCCGTTCCCGGAGGAGTTCATCGAGACGGTGCTGGTGGCCGAGGAGGCGGGCGAGGTGTCCGAGGTGATGGAGCGGGTGGCCGAGAACTACCGGACGGAGGGGGCCCGGAAGCTGAAGAACGCCGCCCAGGTGACCGGGTGGGCCGTCTACGCCCTGGTCGCCTTCCTCATCATCCTCGCCATCTTCAAGATCGCCGGCACCTACCTCAACGCCCTCAACGCCGCGGGGGCGGGGATGTAGGGGACCCGGGGCTGTGATACTCCGAAGACCCAGGGCTCCCGCCCTGGGCAACGGACGCCGGCCGCTCCACGGCGGGTTGTCACCACGGCCTTCGCCCCGGAGGGGCTGCCGTTCGTTGCCCAGGGCGGGAGCCCTGGGTTCATGGGGCCTTCTACCTCCCCCGCGGCGCCACCACCGCGATGTCGCACAGCCCCCACGGTGACTTCCCGGCCAGTGCCCCCGTCAGGCCGCCGCCCGGCCGCTTCAGGCTGACCACCTCGACGACCTCCAAGCTCGCCGGCAACAGGGCCCGGAACCCGGCCAGCGAGTCGCCGTGGGTGAACAGGATCACCGTCCGCGGCCGGTGGTGGCAGTCGACGTAGAGCTGGTTGGTGTCCTTCGTCCGCACCCGGTCGAGGTCGGCCCGTCCGGTGTAGAAGGCCACCGAGTCGCAGTTCCGGGGGTAGCAGACGACCTCCGTGCCGGGGTCCGTGACGAACCGCTCCACCACCTCCGGCCGGCCCCACGGCGACCGCTCCCGGGCGTACCACGGCAGCCCGACGTGGTGGACGGCCAGGACGACCGCGGCCATCGCCCCGATCCCGGCCCGCGTCCCGACGGCCGCGTCCCAGCGGGTGCGGGAAACGAACTCGCCGAGGGCGAGACACAGGAACGGGTAGGCCGGGAGGATGTACGTCGGCAGCTTGCTCCCGGAGCAACTGAAGAAGAACACGCACCACCCGCCGGCCAGGAGCCAGAACCCGCCGGCCGCCGACGGCCGGGCGCCCTCGCCCCCGGCCACGAGCTGCCGCAGGTACGGGACGACCAGGAGCGTCCCCGGGAGGAGGCCGCCGAGGAGGATCGGGGCGTAGTACCAGACCGGCTGGAGGTGGTCGAACGGCTGGAGGAACCGCAGGACGTTGTGCTCCCAGAAGAAGTGCTTCAGGAACAGCGGCTCGCGGAGGTAGACGGCGACGTACCACGGCAGGTTGACGGCGAGAACGACGGCGAAGAAGGCGAGGTAGTGGAACCAGCGGGGGCGAGCGGGGCGAAGCGGACCCCACCCCCTAACCCCCACCCCCGCGGGGGGAGGGGGGGCCGGTCCGGTCCCCCCTCCCCCCGCGGGGGTGGAACCTCTTCTGTCTTCCTCCCCCTCCCCCTGCGGGGGAGGGGGCCGGGGGGTGGGGTCCGTTGCTGTCGTCTCCCCGCTCGCCAGCCACCCGTACACCCACAGCGGGACGAACAGCAGTACCTCCGAGATCGGCCCTTTGGTTAGGAACCCGAGGCCGGACGCCAGCGCCGACAGCAGCCACCAGCCCCACCGCACCCGGCCGGCCCGCACCGCCTCGAAGCCGCACAGCACCGACAGCGTTACGCACAGGACGAGCAGCCCGTCGAGTACGAGCAGCCGGGCCACGCTGACGAACCCCGGAGCCACGCTCAGGAGCAGCGCCGCCCACAGGGCCGCCCGCTGGCCGACCGACCGCCGGCCGATCAGGTACACGGCCAGGACGGTCAGGTGGACGCAGACGGCGGGCACCAACCGGGCCGCCGCCGGCGACACCCCGAAGGCCCGGTAGCTGAGGGTGACGAGCCAGTACATCAGCGGCGGCTTGTCCAGGTACGGCTCGCCCTGGAGGGTCGGCACCACCCACTCGCCGGCCGCGAGCATCTCTTTGGGAATCTGGGCGTACCGCCCCTCGTCCGGTTCGAGCAGGTGGAACCCGAGCGTCGGGTAGAGTAGGGCCGCCGGGAGTAGGATGACGAGGAGGAGCGACCCGGCCCGGACGCGGCGGTCGGGGTCGGCGGCCCCGGGGAAGAGGACCCGCCCGAACAGGACCGGGAGCCAGCCGACCAGGGTGCGGGGCAGGGGGGTGGTCATCGGGCCGCCTCCGGGCGAACAACCGGGCGACTTATGCCCGACCGCGGGGGCTGGGTCAACCCGGGGTCGGTGGTCGCCGGTTGGGCAGCGGTGGTCAGCCGGTGCCCGCGCCGACCGCATGGGGGTTCCGCTCGACCGGGCGAAACGCGGTGGCACCCGGTTTGCCGCAGCGGACCGGACGGCATACCCACCCCGGAGGTTGACACGACACGCGGTATATGGTATTGTGTTCACTAATAGGGATCGTTCGGACTCCGCGAGTGACCGGGAGTGAGCGTGGCGGGATACGGGATCGGTAGGGCAGAAGCGGAAGTCATTTAGCAAAAACCGGTTGTGGCCGAAAAGCGAGTAGGGCGATGCGGGGTCCGCTCAGGTCGAGTTGACTCGACTTGGACTTAAGACAAATCCGAATAACAACTTCGGGCGGTATGGCAGGTGGCGTGAAAAAGTGAGGGGGGAGGGGGTCGGGTCAAGTCGCTCCAATAACCGAGGAATTCGATGACTGTCTACCGCCGCATGCTGCTGGGTGCCGCCATCGCTGCCGTCGTGGTGGCTGTGCCGGCCTCGTCCGCCGACCCGAAGTCCGACGCCGCCGGGTTGGCCGAGAAGGCCCGGGCGTACCTCAAAAAGGCCCAGAACGAGAACGGGAGCTGGTCCGCCGACCCGGTCAGCCGGGGCGTCAGCGGGATCGTCGTGACCGGCCTCCTGCGGACCGGCACCGGCCCGGACGACGAGCCGGTGGCGAAGGGCCTCGAATACATCGAGTCGCTGGTCAACCCGAAGGCCGGGCACATCGCCGGGAACGACTCGAAGGCGGGTATGGTGAACTACACGACGAGCATCAACGTCCAGGCCCTGCACGCCGCCGGCCGGGCCGACAAGTACCGGCCGGTGATCGGCGACGCGGTCAAGTACCTCAAGGGCGTCCAGTGGGACGACAGCCGGGGGAAGGGGCCGGACAGCGACTACTACGGCGGGGCCGGGTACGCCGGGGACAAGAGCCGCCCGGACCTGTCGAACACGGCCTTCTTCCTGGAGGCCCTGAAGGCGGCCGGGGTGCCGAAGGACGACCCGGCGTTCAAGAAGGCGGCCGTGTTCGTTAGCCGCTGCCAGAACCTCACGAGCGAGTTCAACCAGGCCGAGTGGGCCGGCCGAACGAACGACGGCAGCTTCATCTACACCGGGGCCAACGGCGGGGAGAACCGGCGGACCGACGGGGAGGGGACGAAGACCGACATGGGCGGGTACGGGAGCATGACCTACGCCGGGATCAAGAGCCTGATCTACGCCGGCGTCGGGCCGGACGACCCGCGGCTGAAGGCGGCGGTCGAGTGGGTGAAGAAGAACTACACCCTGGACAGCAACCCCGGGATGCCGGAGAAGAACTCCCAGCGGGGCCTGTACTACTACTACCACACCTTCGCCAAGGCGATGGACGCCCTCGGGGTCGACCAGTTCGAGGACGCGAAGGGGGTCAAGCACGACTGGCGGGCCGACCTGGTCGCCGCCCTGGCCAAGCGGCAGCGGCCGGACGGGAGCTGGGTGAACGAGACCGACCGGTGGATGGAGGGCGACCCGAACCTGGTGACGGGGTACGCCCTGATGGCCCTGTCGTACTGCCAGCCCAAGAGGTGACCGGCCCCAGGCCCACGGACCCGGTCCGTGGGCTTTCTGGTAAACTGGTGGTATGGGACCGTTCCGCCTTCTCCCCCTCGTCGGCCTGCTGTTCCTCCCGCCGGCCGCGTCCGCCCACCCGCTGCCGTCGTCCCGGTACGACCGGACGGTTTCCGTCCGGCTCGACCCGCAGGGGGTCCGGGTCCGGTACACCCTCGAAGTCACGCAGCTCACGATCTGGGTGGACGGGGCCAAGCTGTTCACCCCGGCCGAGATCGCCGGGCTAGACAAGACCGCCCGGGGGTTCGCGGCGGCCTATGCCAAGAAGGTCGCCCCGGAGCTGGCCCACGACCTCCGGGCCACGGCCGACGGGGTGCCGCTGGCCTTCCGGGTCGAGGGGAACGAGGTCGAGGGGGGCGAGCACCCGCGCTTCCGTTTCACTCTCCGGGCGGACTGGCCGGCGGGCGGGCCGAAGCGGGCGTTCACCTTCGAGGACGAGTCGTTCGAGGGTAAGCCGGGGGTGCTGGGCCTGACGGTGTCCGAGGCCGACGGGGTGGTGCTGGACGACCTCGTCGAGCCCGATCCCAAGTGGCGGGACAAGCCGGCCATCGACCTCAAGCCGGAGGAGGCGGCCCAACTCCGCAAGGCGTCGGCGACGGTGATCCTGCCGAAGCCGATCGACGGAGTGCAGCAGGGGGTTGAGACCGCCCGACCGCCGGAAGCCGGGGCGCCGGAACCGGTCATCACCGAGGGCGAGCGGCCCGGGCTGATGGCCGACCTGTTCACCCGCGGGCTGCCGGCCCTGTTCGACTCGTCCTACGGGCTCGGGGTGCTCCTGCTGGCGGCGGCCCTGTTCGGGGCGGCCCACGCCTTCACCCCCGGCCACGGGAAAACCCTCGTCGCGGCCTACCTCGTCGGCGAACGCGGCACCGTCGGGCATGCGGTGCTGCTGGCCGTGGCGACGACGGTGGCCCACACCGGGTCGGTGATCCTCGTGGCCGTGATCCTCTGGTCGGCCTACGGCGACACCGTACCCGGGACGACGCAGGGCGTCCTCCAGTTCGTCGGCGGGCTCCTCGTGGCCGGGGTCGGGGCGTGGCTCCTGATGCGGCGGCTGGCCGGCCGGGCCGACCACCTCCACCTGTTCGGCGGGCACCATCACCATCACCACGGCGACGGCCACCACCATCACCACCACGGGGACGGCGGCCATCACCACCATCACGGCCCGCCGCCGGAGTCGGCCCGGACGACGGCCGGGTGGACGCGGCTGGTGCTGATGGGCCTCGGCGGCGGGATCATCCCGTGCTGGGACGCGGTGCTGCTGCTGCTCGCAGCCACGGCCCTGAACCGGGTCGGGTTCGCCCTGCCGCTGCTGGTGGCGTTCAGCGCCGGGCTGGGGCTGGTGCTGGTCGCGTTGGGTGTCGGGGTGGTGTACGCCCACAAGGCCGGGGCCGGCCGGTTCGGCGAGAGCCGGTGGTTCCGGCTGCTCCCGATGGTCAGCGCGGCCCTGCTGTTGGGCCTCGGGTTGTGGCTCTGCCAGGAGGGCGTCCGGGCGGCCGTCCGGTAAGTTACCGGCATGCGCGTCGTCGAACTGGAGGCCCGGCAGGTCCGCGTCCCGCTCCGGCGGAAGGTCACGCACGCCAGCCACACCCGGACCGAGACCGACAACCTCGTCGTCCGCTGCGTCTTGGCGGACGGCACCGTCGGCTACGGCGAGGGCGTCCCCCGCGACTACGTTACCGGCGAGACCATCGACTTTTCGCTCGACCTGCTCCGCCGCAGCGACCTCCCGGCGCAGCTCGAACCGTGCCCCGACTTCGTCGCCGCGGTCCACCTCACCGAGCGGCTGCGGCTCGCCCCCGTCCCCGGCGACGACCGCGGCATCCGGGGCAACGCCGCCCGGTGCGCGGTCGAGCTGGCCGTCCTCGACGCCTACGGCCGGGCGTTCGGCGAGCCGCTCACGAACGTTACCCGGCTCGTCGCCCCGGACCTGTATGAGTTCCGCCCGACGGTCCGGTACAGCGGGGTGATCGGCAACCCGAAGGGCTGGAAGGCCCGGGTCTACCCGCTCGTGTACAAGCTGGCCGGGTTCCGGCAGGTGAAGCTGAAGGTCGGCATTCCCGGGACGGACGATGTGAAGCGGGTCCGCCGCACCCGGCGGTGGCTCGGGTCGGGCATCGACCTCCGGCTCGACGCCAACGAGGCGTGGTCGCCGGCCGAGGCCGCGGAGCGGATTCAGGCCCTGGAGCCGTTCGGCATCACGAGCGTCGAGCAGCCGGTCCGGCACGAGGACGTGGCGGCCCTGGCCGGGGTCCGCAAGCAGATCAACAGCCCGGTAATGCTGGACGAGTCGCTGTGCGGGATGGTCGACGCTGAGCGGGCCGCGGCCGGCGGCTGGTGCGACCTGTTCAACCTCCGGCTCTCGAAGTGCGGCGGGTTCATCCCGTCGCTGCGGCTGGCCCAAATGGCTCGGCGGCACGGCCTCGGCTACCAGCTCGGCTGCCAGGTCGGGGAGACGGCCGTCCTGTCGGCCGCCGGCCGGCACTTCGCCGCGAGCGTGGCCGACCTGCGGTATGTGGAGGGGTCCTACGACCGTCACCTCGTCGGCGAGGCCCTCGCCGTCGAGGACATCACGTTCGGCCGCGGCGGTGCGGCCCCGGCTCTGACCGGGTCCGGGCTCGGGGTGACGGTCGACCCGGTCCGGCTCGACGTAGTGACGAAACGAAAGGAGTCGCTGCTTGGGTGATGCCCCCGCTCGCCTCGACACCTTCCGCGCCTCGGACGGCTACCGGTTCTACTACCGCCGCTACCCGCCGCCCGGCGAGCCGCTGGCCCGGCTGGTGTTCGTCCACGGCATCCGCAGCCACGGCGGCTGGTACGCCCGGTCGTGCGGGCGGTTCGCGGCTGCCGGGTTCGACGTCTACTTCCTCGACCGCCGGGGGAGCGGGCTGAACACCGCCGGCCGGGGCGACGCCCCCAGCTTCCGGCGGCTGCTGGACGACGTGGCCGAGTTCGTCCAGCACCTCCGGGCCGACCGGGCCCACCTCCCGGTCGTCCTCGGCGGCATCTCGTGGGGAGGGAAGCTGGCGGTCGGGCTGCCGTACCGCCGGCCGGGGCTGGTCGACGGGCTGGTGCTGCTCTGCCCCGGGCTGGTGGCGAAGGTGGCCCCGCCGTTCGCCCGGCGGGCCCGGATTGCGGCCGCCCGGGTACTGCGGCCGGGGAAGTTCTTCCCGATCCCGCTGAACGAGCCGGAACTCTTCACCAGTTCGACTGACTGGCAAGCCTACATCGACCGCGAGCCGCACGGCCTGCGGGAGGCGACGGCCCGGTTCCTGTTCGGCAGCTTCGGGCTGGACATCTACCTGCGGCGGGCGGCGAGGCGGGTAACGGTCCCGACCCTGCTCGTCCTTGGCGGCCGTGACCGGATCATCGATGTCGCCGGGACCCGGCTGTACGCCGGCCGGTTCGGCTCCCCGGTGAGCGCCCTCGACTACCCGGACGCCCACCACACCCTGGAGTTCGAGCCCGACGGTCACCCGTGGGTGGACGACGTGGTCGGGTGGCTGCGGCGGCGGGTGGTCTGACCGGCCCGGTCAAAGGGCGAAGACGGCGAGGGCGACGACCGCCCCGACCAGCACCAGCACCCCGCCGAACAGCCACAGGGCGATGTTCCCCCGGGGCTGCTTGGCCAGCTCCCGGGCGTGCTGCTGCGCCTCCTGCTTGTGCCGCTTCCGGTCCTGCTCGTGCCGCTGTTTCTTGGCGCTCCGGTTCATCGGCGGGTCCTCGGCGGCCGGGGAAAGGTGCCCCGAGCATACCGCGGCGGGCCGAGGCTGTCGAGCAGTTAGGCAGTCACGGGCAGGAATGCCTGTGCCACCAAAACCAGCTCTTGGTGTCACAGGCATTGCCGCCTGTGCGGACACTCACCGCCGGCGGTCGTCCCGGTCCTTCGGCTTCTCCAGACCCGCCTTCTCCAGGAGCGACTGGCTGAAGATGTCCTCGTCCTCGGCCATCAGTTCCTCCAACACCGCCCCGGGCGGGAGCTGGTAGACGATCTTGTACCGCCGCTTGGCGAAGCCCAGTTCGTCCCCGGGACGGAGCCGGCAGGTGAGCTTCCGCTCGCCGTTCACCTTGACCCCGTTGGTGCTGTTCATGTCCCGGATGTGCCAGATGCCGTTGCGGAACGACAGCTCGGCGTGGGTGCCGGAGACGTTGGCGAAGTCGAGCTGGATGTCGCAGGACGACCGCCGGCCGAGGGTCATCACCTCCTGGGTGAGGGGGATCGCGTCCCCGCCGCCGACCGGCACCAGCTCCCCGAGTAGTTCCCGACTCATCGACGGACCGCGCCCGCACCGCGGGCGCCCCTGGCGTGGGTGGATGAAGCGGCGGGCGGCGTCGCCGCCCGTCCGCCCTCCATCGTAGCTCACCCCGCCGGTGTCCAAAACCCCCCGGCCATTAAAAGTCGCACGCCCGCCCGGGTGGTCGGGCGGGCGTGCGGGGCGTGCCGACGGCGGGGTCAGCGGAGGTTGTAACCGGCCGGGCCGACCGGGGCGGGGCCTGCTGGGGCCAGGGGCAGGGCTCCCGTCGGGGCGGCCGGCGACTGGCCCGGCATCGGGGGCGGGCCGCCCGGGATCGGGCCGTACGGCCCGGCCGGGGCCGGGAAGTACGGGTTGACCGGGAAGTTCCCGGCCCCCGGCGGGCCGTAGAACGCCCCGGTCACCGGGGCCGGGGTCAGGAAGTGCCCGTCGTAGGGCCAGTACAGGTACCACGGGGCGGCCTGGAACGTCGGCAGCGGCTGTTGGCCGGTGAACAGGGTCGACCGCCAGCTCCCGTGGAACCGGGGGTAGTTGGCGTTGTTGCAGAACGGGCCGTTGCACCCGTGCCGGCCCCAGTTCGGGCCGTTGGCGGCGGCCGTCCCGGCCAGCCCGAGGGCGGCGGCCGCGGCGGCGAGGTAGAGGCGGGCGGACGTCATCTCGGCGGTCCTCCTCCGTGGGACTCGGCGCACCTCCGTGAGCGCACCGAGTAGG
>JAIEQO010000213.1 GCA_019747655.1 Gemmataceae bacterium
GGGGGTGGCGGGCGCCCGGGGCGCCCCCCCCGCCCCGGGGGGCGCCCCCCCGCTCGCCCGGAGTCGCAGGTACGCCTCGTGGACGAGGGCGGTCGGGTTGAGGGTGTGGCCGGGCCGCTCGCCGGCGAGGTGGGCGGCGGCCAGCCGGCGGAGTTCGTCGTAGACGACGGGGAAAGGGTCCGACATCCCGGCGAGTGTACGCCGGCCGGAGGCGGGTTGCAATCGCCCGGTCGTCGGTCCGACACGATTCATTGGTTCGGCCGCAGGGTGTGCGGGTTGCCGAACCAAACCAACGAGAACCGCCGGTCAGCCGAGGCCGTACCGCTTGACGGCGGCGTCAACGATCATCCGGATCAGGTCGCGGTGGGGGATGCCGAGGCCGGTGGCCAGGACGCACAGGTCGCCGGTCTCGGGGTTGAGCCCGGGGAGCGGGTTGATCTCCAGGAAGTACGGGACGCCGCCGCGGACCCGGAAGTCGGCCCGGGCCACGTCCCGGCAGCCGAGGGCGGTGAACACCGTCAGGGCGTCGGCGATCACGGCATCGCTGACGCCGGGCCCGAGCCGGGCCGGCACCTCGTAGTCCACCCGGTTGGCATAGTCCCGCTTGACCTCCAGGCTGTAGACGAAGTGCTCGGTCGGCCGCCGGGGGAGGACCCGCATGACGCCCAGCGGCTGGGGCGGGTCGTTGCCGGTGATGCCGACCGTGACCTCGTCGCCGGCGATGAACTCCTCGACCAGCACCGGCTGCCGGTAGTCGTTCCACAGGCCGAGGACGGTCGGCCCGAACTCGCCCGCGGAATGAATGAGCGACTTGGAGCGGACGCCCTTGCTCGACCCCTCGCAGACCGGCTTGGCGATCACGGGGTAGGTCAGCCCGGCCTCGGCCAGGGCCGGCGGGAACTCGGCGAAGTCGCCGTCATACTCGCCCGCGGGGAACGACAGGACGATGCCCTTCGGGACGGTCAGCCCGGCGGCCTCGGCCAGCCGGCGGGCCAGGTCCTTGTCGAGTGCCGCCCCCAGGGCGACCGGGTCAGACCCGGTGTACGGGACGCCGAGCAGCTCGCACACGGCCGGCACCCGGGCCTCGCGGGAGCGGGAGACGCCGGACCCCTCGGCGAAGTTGAAGACGAGCTCGGGCGGGTCGCGCAGAAGGGCTTCGAGGAGCGGCCGGCCGTCGCCCAGTTCGGTGGCGTCGTGGCCGAGGGAGCGGAGGACATCGGCGATGGCCCGGACGGTGGCCGGGGAGTCGTACTCCTCGTGCAGGTCGTCGGGGGCACCGGCCGGGGCGGGGGCGTCGGGCTTGAGGGTGAAGGCGAGCCCGATCCGCATGGCCGGTCCTCGGCGGGGGGCGGAAGACCGGAGTTCACCACAGAGTCACAGAGAACACCGAGCAGAGAGGCGGAGTTCAGAATCACTCTGATCTCGGCTCGGTCTGCTCCGCGCCCTCTGTGACTCTGTGGTGAATCGGTACTGCCATTTATCCGTTGGCGGCGTGGTTGCCGTTCATCACCGGCAAGGGCAGGATGCGGCGGTTCGGGGCGGCCGGCGGCGGGGCCTCCCCGCACCCGGCCTCGTACCCCGGGTCGAGGACGGTCAGCTTCCGCCGCCGGGCCATCCGCTCGTTACCCTCCGGGACGAGGGCCGTCTTGTCCCCCTGGAGCAGCCCGCTGACCCCGCGGGTGGCGGTGGTCGCGGCGGCCGCGGCCGGCTTGTCCTCGGCCTGGTAGCGGATGAGTAGCCCCTCGTAGTTGCGGAGGACGACGGCGTCGTCGCTCATCGACACGAGGTAGTTCGGCATCATCGGAATCTTGCCGCCGCCGTGCGGGCTGTCGACCACATACGTCGGGATGCCGATCCCGGACATGTGCCCGCGGAGCCCCTCCATGATCTCCAGCCCCTTCCACACCGACGTGCGGAAGTGCCCGGCCCCGGTCACGGGGTCGCAGTGGAACAGGTAGTACGGCCGGACCTTGATCCGCAGCAGGCCGCGGAGCAGGTCCCGCATCGTCCCGAGGTCGTCGTTGACGCCCTTGAGCAGGACCGAGTGGTTGTTCACCGGCATCCCGGCCCGCAGCAGCGACCCGCACACCCGGGCCGCCTCCGGCGTCACCTCCCGGGGGTGGTTGAAGTGGGTCTGGATGTAGACCTTCCCGGCCGAGGCGAGCAGGTCGATCAGCTCCTGGTCGTACAGCCGCTGGGGCAGGGTCACGGGCACCCGGGTGCCGACCCGGATCACGTCGACGTGGTCGATCGCGGCCAGGCTCTCCAGGTAGTACCGGAGCTTGCCGACCGGGAGGGTCAGCGGGTCGCCGCCGGAGACGATCACGTCGCGGATCGACTCGTTCCGGCGGACGTACTCGATCATCCGCTCGTCGTCGGCGCTGATCCCCTCCCACCCGCCGCGGGTCAGGGTGGCCCGCTTGCGGGTGCAGTACCGGCAGTACATCGAGCAGTTGGGCGTGGTCAGGATGAGCGCCCGGTCGGGGTACCGGTGGGTCAGCCCCGGGGCCGGCGAGTCGCGGTCCTCTTCGAGCGGGTCGTCGAGTTCGTACCCGGACGGGTTCTCGGCCTCGCGGGCGTCGGGGACCGACTGCAGCCGGATCGGGTCGGCCGGGTCGGCCGGGTCGATGAGCGAGAAGTAGTACGGCGGGATGGCGACCTTGTACTCGCCTTCGAGCCGGCCGACGGCCTCCAGCTCGTCGGCGTCGAAGGGCAGGAGGGTGCGGAGTTGGCGGACCGACCGGACGGCGTTGGCCGTCTGCCACCGCCAGTCGTCCCACTGGGCGTCCGGCACGTCCTGCCAGGCCGGGTGCCGGCGGGCCGGCGGCAACCCGGGACGACTCGGGGGCTCGTCGTCCTCGTACCCGCCGGCCGCCGGGAGGGGCGGTGGTGTGAGCAGCGGGCGGGCGTCGGGCTCGCACATGCCGGGGGTGACCTCCACGGGTCTCGTGTCCCGGGCCGGGGTCGCGGTGGCCGCCGGCTCTGCGGGTGCGGCCCGGGTACGATCACGGAAGATCGGGCGGGTCCGCTGTTAAGAAGGAATCGTAACGCCGGGTCCGCGGAAAACAAGTTGGCGAGCGGCCCATCCGGACGGCTTTCCCGGATTTTCCCGCCCCACCGCCGTTACACCCCCACCGTCTTCGCGCGCGGACGACCTATAACCCCTCACCCGCGCGGGTCAAGCCGAACCCGCGCGGCGACGCGGTGCGGGTATCATGAGGTCGCACCCGTCACCCGATGGAGGCCGCCGTGTCACTCCCCGCGCGCGTCGTCGCCGTCGTCATGCTCGCCTTCATCACCGCGGCCGCGACGGCATCGCCGCCGCTCGCGCCACCACCGCGACCCGCCCCGCGGCTCGACGCCGACGGCGACCCGCTCCCGCAGTGGGCCATCGCCCGCATCGGCACCGGCCGGTTCCGGGTCGGCCCCGGCGTCCACCCGGCCACCCTCACGCCCGACGGCCGGTTGCTTCTCGCCGGCGGCCGCCTCTTCGACCCGAACACCGGCAAGGAGGTCGCCCGCCCGCCCGACACGCTCCCCGACGGCGGGAAGGCGGCGGGGGGCTGGTCCGCGCCCGACGGCCGGTCGCTCGTACTGCACATCACCCGCGGCCAGCGGCCCGCGGTCCGCCGGTCGGTGGCCGTCTGGGATGTCGCCACCCGGGCCGTCACCCACGAGCACCCGGTCGACCCGGACGCCCTGCCGGAGGCATTCGTCAAGGAAAACAAGCTGAATTCCCGCGGCGGCACGGTGGCCGTCGGGCCGGGCGGCCGCGGGCTACTCTACTACGACCACAACCACCACCTGACGCTGTGGACCGGCGTGGCGACCGCCCCGCGGCCGGTCCTGCTCGGCAAGTCCACGGCCGCCATGTGGGGCGACGAGGCCGATTTCACCCCCGACGGCCGGTGGGTGGTCCAGCCCGGGCCGACGGTCCGGGTGTGGGACGCGACCACCGGCGAGCTGGTCCGCCAATTCCCCGGCCCGCCCGACATCACCATCCGGATGGCCCTCGCCCCGGACGGCCGGCACGCGGCTTTCCTGTCCGGGAAGGCCAGCCCGGACGAACAGGCCCGGCACGAGACGACGTACCGGGTGTCGCTGTGGGACCTGGAGGCCGGCAAGCAGGTCCGCGAACTCGCCCCCCGGCTGACCGCCACCGAGTACGGGTCGAGTTCGCAGTTCCCGCTCCGGTTCAGCCCGGACGGGGCCACGGTCGTCGTCCTCGACCACGACCGCCCGACGCTCACGATGATTGTCCGGCACTGGCGGACGGGCGACGGCCGGGCCGGGAAGGCGTGGGCGGTCCCGTGGACGGTCGGGTCCGGCGGCCCGCCGCTCGTCGGCCCGGACGGCACGACGCTGTACCTGGTCAGCCAGCACGGCGTCCGGGTCTACGACCTGCGGACCGGCGAGGACCGGTCGCACCCGGACCTCCGGACCGGTTGGTATCCGGTCGGGCTGACCGCCGACGGCCGGGAGGTCGTCACCGCCGCGGCCGGGTTCGGGCCGAAGCTCGGGTTCTGGAACCGGGAGTCGGGCCGGCTCGTCCGCGAAGAGCCGCTGCCGGCCGCCGTCTTCGATCGTGTGTTCGACATCCGCTACTCGCCGGACGCCCGGCTCGTCGCGGTTGACCAACTGGTCGGCCCGAAGAACGACCGGGACACGGTGGTGTTCGACCGGGCCACCGGCCGCGAGTTGTACCGCCTGCGGGGCGAGCGGTGCCCCACCTTCGGCCCGGACGGCGGCCGGCTGTTCACCCTACCGCCGGACTACAAGGGGTCCCGCATCTGGGACGCAAAGACGGGCAAGCCACTGCGTACCGTCCCGTGTGACGGGGACGACCGGTTCTTTTTCTCGCCCGACGGCAAGGCGTTCGGCCGGGCCTGGCGGTGGAACACCCAGGTGTTCGACGCCGACACCGGCGCGGCCGTGGCCGAGGGGAAGGACTACCTGGGGGAGTACCTCCGGCCGTTCCCGCAGGGGAGCATGGTGAAGATGCCGGAGGGGCCGTTCGACGATGTCTCCGGTTACGCGCTCGGGCCGGGCGGCCGGCAGCTCGCCTTGGTCGGCACCCGGTCCGGTCCCGACCACCCGGTCGCGGCCCGGGTGCTGGCCTTCGACACGGCCGGGAAGAAACTCGTGTGGGAGGCCAACCCGACCGACGGACCGCTGTTCTCGACCGGCTCCGGCACCCCGGCCGCGTTCAGCCCGGACGGGTCGCTCCTGGCCGTCGGCGGCCGCAAGGTGATCGTTTTGTTTGACGCGGAGACGGGGAAGGAGGTCCGCCGATTCACCGGCCACCTCGGAGATGTCGGCACCCTGCGGTTCACCCCGGACGGCACCCGGCTGGTCTCGGCGGACTACGACGGCACCGCCTGGGTGTGGGACACCGGGAAATGACCAATGCCGAATGACCCACCAATGACGAAGGGAGACAAACCGCGTCTTCCTTCGTCATTGGTGGGTCATTCGTCACTCGACATTCCCGGTCCCCGGGTCCGGCCGATACACTTGTCCCACACCGACGAGCCCGGAGCCGGCCGCATGAGCCGCATGATGCAGCAGTACCACGCCGCCAAGGCCCAGCACCCGGGCATGGTGGTGATGTTCCGCAACGGCGACTTCTACGAGCTGTTCGAGGACGACGCCGAACTCGGGTCGAAGGTCCTGGGCATTACGCTAACGAAGCGGGACGGGACGATCCCGATGGCCGGGGTCCCGGTCCACAAGCTCGAACACTACCTCGGGGTGTTCCTCCGGGCCGGGCACCGGGTCGCCGTCTGCGAGCAGATGGAGGAGGCCGGGCCGGGGAAAAAGATCATCCACCGGGAGGTGAACCGGGTCGTCACCCCCGGGACCGTGACCGAGGACGGGCTGCTCGACCCCCGGGCCCCGAACCACCTCGTCGCCGTCGCCCCGGGCAAAGGGCACACCCTCGGCCTCGCCTGGGTTGACCTGTCGGCCGGGACGTTTTCCGCGGCCGACGTCCACGTCACCAAACTGCCCGACGAGTTCTCGCGGCTGAACCCGGCCGAGGTCATCTTCCCCGAAGCCGCGGCCGGGGCCGTGACCGAGGCGGCGGGGGGCGCGATGCCACGGACCCGCTCCGCCCGGCCGGACTGGACGTTCGACCCGGAGACCGCGGCCGCAGCCCTCAAGACCCACTTCAAGGTGGCCACGCTCTCCGGGTTCGGGTTCGCCGACACACAGCCGTGCCTGACCGCCGCCGGGGCGGTCCTCATCTACCTGCAAGAGACGCTGCGGGCCAGCCTCGCCCACCTCCGGCGGCTCCAACCGCACCGGCCGGAGGCCCTGCTGACGCTGGACGATGTCACCCGCCGCAGCCTGGAACTGACCCGCACCCTGCGGGACAACCAGCGGGACGGGTCGCTGCTGTCGGTCTTGGATCGCACCGTCACCCCGATGGGGGCCCGGATGCTGCACGACAGCCTCCTCGCCCCGCTCACCGACCGCGCCGCGATCGACGCCCGGCTCGACGCCGTCGCGGAGTTGGTCAACGACCACGCCCTGCGGGGCCACCTCCGCGACCTGCTCGAAGCCTGCTCCGACATCCAGCGGCTGACCGCGCGGGTTTCCACCGCCCGGGCCAACCCGCCGGACCTGGCCAAGATCGCCGTCACGCTCCGGGTGCTGCCGAAGTTCAAGGCCAAGCTGGCCGGCCGGAAGTCGGCCCTGCTGGCGTCGCTCGAAGGCCGGCTGGAGTTGATGACCGACCTGCGGGAGGTTTTGGACCGGGCGTTGGCCGACGACCCGCCGTACACGCCGAAGGACGGGGGCGTCATCCGCGAGGGGTACAACGCCGACCTCGACGAACTCCGCAAGCTGGCGACCGACGGCAAGTCGTGGATGGCCCGCTACCAGGCCCAGGAGATCACCCGCACCGGGATTGCGAGTCTCAAGGTTGGGTTCAACGAGATCGACGGGTACTACCTCGAAGTCACCAACCCGAACCTGAACCGGGTGCCGGAGAACTACAAGCACCGCAAGACGCTGAAGAACGCCATGCGGTACTTCACCACCGAACTGCGGGAGTACGAGGAGAAGGTCCTCTCGGCCCAGGAGAAGAGCCAGGCCCTCGAACTGCAACTCTTCCTCACCCTCCGCGATCAGGTGGCGGCCCAGACGCCCCGGCTCTTGAACGCCGCCGACGTGCTCGCGGCCGTCGACTTCCTCGGGTCGCTCGCGGAACTGGCCGCGGCTCGGAACTACGTCCGGCCGGTGCTGGTCGAAGACCCGGTGCTCGACATCCGCGACGGCCGACATCCGGTCCTCGACCAGTTGCTGCCGCCCGGCACGTTCGTCCCGAACGACGCCCGGTTCGGAGCCGACGAGGGGATGTTCTGGCTCATCACCGGCCCCAACATGAGCGGCAAATCGACCTTCATCCGGCAGGTCGCGCTGGTCACGCTGCTGGCCCACGTCGGCAGCTTCGTACCCGCGAAGGCGGCCACCGTCGGCCTCACGGACCGCATCTTCACCCGGGTCGGGGCGAGCGACGAGCTGACCCGCGGGCAGAGCACGTTCATGGTCGAGATGACGGAAGCCGCGAACATCCTGAACAACGCGACGCCCCGGAGCCTGGTCATCCTGGACGAGATCGGCCGGGGGACGAGCACGTATGACGGCGTCTCCCTGGCCTGGGCGATCACCGAGCACCTGCACGACGCGGCCGGCTGCCGGGCCCTGTTCGCCACCCACTACCACGAACTCGCGCAGCTCGCCACCACCCTGCCCCGGCTACGGAACTACAACGTCGAGGTGCGGGAGCACGAGCACGACATCGTCTTCCTGCACAAGATCGGGCCGGGCAGCGCGGACCGGAGTTACGGCATCCACGTCGCCAAGCTGGCCGGGGTGCCGGCGACGATCCTGGCCCGGGCGGAACAGGTGTTGTCGTCGCTGGAGTCGCGGGAGCCGCTGCCGGAGCGGGAGCCGTACCGGCCGCCGGCGGCCGGCCCGATCCCGGTGGCGGAGCGGCCGGCTCCTGCCCCGGCGGCCGGGCCGCGCGTCCCAACCCCGGGGCCGTGGGAGTCGACTCCGGAGACCCCACCCCCGTCCGTCCCTACCCCCTTTCCTTCCCCCTCCCCAGCGGCGGAGAGGGGGGACCAGAACTCCCCTCCCCCCGCTGGGGAGGGGACGGGGGTGGGGTCTCCGCGCCGACCCCGCCGCAGGCCCGACGGGCCGCAACCCGTGGCCCCTCCGGAGGCCCCGAAGCGGAAGCCCCAGCCGGCCGGCCCGGCCCTCTTCGGCGACGACGGCGACCCGCCATTCTGACCGACTTTATTGGTTGCGACGCAGGGCGTGTGGGTCCCGAAATCAAACCAACGAGAACAGGAGTTCCCGCCCGATGAACGTCAGTCTGCCGAAGTACGCCGAAAAGGGGCCGATCCGGGACGTGGTGTGGGTCCCGCTCAAGTTCTACCACGACGCCCGCGGGTGGCTGGTCGAGCTGTTCCGCAACGACCTGATCGACCCCAAATACCACCCGGTCATGGCCTACGTCTCCCAGACCAAGCCGGGGGTCAGCCGCGGGCCGCACGAGCACGTCGATCAGGCGGATTACTTCTGCTTCACCGGGCCGTCGACGTTCCGGGTGTACCTGTGGGACGCCCGCAAGGACTCGCCGACGTTCGGGGCGAAGGAGGTGCGGGAGGTGGGCGAGGACTCGCCCTACGCCCTGATCGTCCCGCCGGGGGTGGTCCACGCCTACAAGAACGTCGGGCCGAAGGACGGGTGGGTGTTCAACGCCGCCAACCGGCTGTACGCCGGGTGGCTGAAGCAGGAGGCGGTGGACGAGATCCGGCACGAGGCGGACGAGACGAGCCCCTACAAGCTGGGCTGAGGGGGGCTCGGGGAGTCCGGGGGCGGGCCGGCCCGCCGCTCCCGGACCATGCCGACGACCCCGGCCGCCCCGACGACGACGGCGACGTGCCAGAACACCACCCTCACCCACTGCCAGGTGGTCATCGACCCGGGGTCGGTCCGGCCGTCCGACACCTCCACCCACCACCACGCCGCCTTCACGGCGAGCACGCCGAAGAGCCCCGCCATCAGGGCCATCTGAACCCACCCGGGCCGGGGCCGGGGTGACTCGGGTGGGGCGGGGACCGGCGACTCGCTCACGCCACGCCTCCTCGTCGGGACTACCGGTCCTTCAGCCCGAGCGCGATCCCGGCCAGCCCGAACGGCTTGACCGCCGCCGGCCACTGGTCGACCGCCCGCCGCCCGGCCGCCCCGTCCCCCGACTCCTTGGCGTTCCGCCGGGCCACCCACAGCCGGCCCCAGGCGTGCCCGGCCCACACCTTCTTCGGGTCGTCCGGGGCCTCGACCGCGTCCTCCTCCGCCCGCCCGGTCCCGGCCCGGACCACCTCCGCCCGGGCCCACGCCCGCAGCCCCTCGTCCGGGATGGCGTCGGCCAGGGCCTTCGCCTGGTCCGCCTTCCCGCCGGCCGCCGCGGCCTGGGCCAGCCGCAGGAGGACGTAGGGCGGGGCCGCCCCCTTCGGCTCCCGCTCGACCACCCCGGCCGCGGCCTCGGCCACCGCCCCGGGGTCGGCCCCCCACTCCCCGCACAGGGCCAGCGCCCGGAGCCGGCCGCCGGCCGACCCACCCGGCTTGCGGGCTAGGTCGAGGGCTTCGCCGGTCTGCCCTTGTACGAGCAGCAGCCCGACCGCCACCAGCCGGCCCGGGTCGCTGCTGGCCGCCTCGGGCGGTAGCGGCGTCTTTTCGATCCCGAGGGCCCGCCACAGGAGTTGGGCCGCCGGGCCGCCACCGCCCCCCTTCTCGGCCTGGGCCCGCAGGTCGTTGGCCACCGCCCGGGCGTCGCCCGACCCGTTGTCCGCCCGGTACACCTCCAGGGCGGCCCAGGCCCGGGCCTCCGGCCGCTCGGGGTCGGCGAAGAACATCCCCGGCAGGTCGAGGGCCAGCCCCGGCTGCCCCCTCCGGGCCAGCTCCCGGGCCAACCGGCGGAGCAGCCCGGTCCGCAGATCGAGGTCGGCCGGCTGGACGAGCTGGAGGGTCGGGCTCAGCTCCTGGTGGACGGTCCGCGACTTCTCGTTCGCCCGCAGGGCCCGTGTCACGACCTCCGGCACCCAGCGGATGCGGACCTCGTCCCGGATCTCGCCCTCGGACCCGCCGAGCGACAGGGTGGCGGCCGCCAGTTCGGCCGCGACGGCGGACCGCTCGGGGCCGGTCGGCCGCCGCGGGTCGTCCTTGGCGGCCGCCTGCTGCAACTCGGTCCGGGCCTTCGTGAAGTGGCTGACGGCCCGGCCCAGGGCCTTCTCCCGGTCCCGGTCCTGCCGCAGCTCGTACTCCCCGGCGGCGATGTGGAGGACGGCCGACATCTGGCCGGCCTCGGCCGCCGGCAGCTCCTTCTGCCCGGCCTCGAACTCGGCCGCCGCCTCCGCCATGAACTGGTTGTGGCCCCGGTCGCGGAGCGACGTGACGACGTACCACACCCCGCCGACCACCAGCGCGAGCGGGACGAGGACGATCGCCGCCCACATCAGCTTCCGCTTCAGCGGGACCGGCTCGTACTCGACGTTCGTCGCCCCGGCCTTCTCCAGCGCCCCCTGGGAGACGATCTTGGCGTCCCCGCCCATGATGTCGTCCGGCCGCTCGAAGTTCTCCTTGGCCAGGCTCGGGCCCTGCGGCCCGACCCGCCAGTCGACCGCCCCGCTCTTGGGGACCGGGACCTTCTGCCGCTGCCGGCACTCGGGGTTCGGGCAGAGGACGTTCTTCCCGGCCTTCTCGACCGGCTCGGTCCACTTGTGCTCGCAGAACGAACAGGTCATCGGGACGGCCTGGGCCGCGGCCACCTCCTCCTTGGCCTCGTCGGCCAGCGCGGCCAGCGCGGCCGCCTCGACCTCGGCCGACGACGGGGCCACCCCGTTGACCGACGGGTCCGGCCTGGGGATGGTCAGGAGCTGCCCGCAGGCCGGGTTGCGGCACTTCGCCTTCTTCCCGGCCAGCTCGTCCCGGAGCTTGTACGGGGTGGCGCAGTGGGGGCAGGCGAAGGTGATCGGCATGGGTCAGGTTCCTGCCCCGGGCGGGGTCGGGCCGGCGGCCGAGGTGGCACCCCCATTATTGCGTCCGCCCGGACCCACGGCAATCGTCGGGCCGGGCCCCCGGCCGGGTGGCCGGGGCGGGGTTGACCACCGGCCGGGGCGGGGGTATGGGCCGGCCCTCGCTCAACGATTCTCGGGGGACGAACCATGTGGGCCAAGCGGCTGGCGGCCGCGGCGGTGCTGGGGGGCATCGTCGCGGCGGCCGGGTGTGAGACGTGTCAGTCGTGCCGGAAGAAGGACGACGGGGTGTCCGGGTACGGGGCGGTCGGGTCGTCGGTCCCGGCGGGCCAAGCGCACCCGGGGTTGTACGGCCAGAACGCCCCGGTCCCGGCCCAGATGCCGGCCGGGATGCCGGGCGGGACCGCGCCGGCGACGACCGCCCGGCCGGCCGGGGGCGCTTACGGCGGGACCAGCCCGGCCGTCGGGCCGATGCAGTAAGTTCGGGCACCCCACCCCCCGGCCCCCTCCCCCGGAGGGAGAGGGGGAGGAAGACGGGCGCCGACTGTTCTGTCCCCCCTCCCCCCGCGGGGGAGGGGGCTAGGGGGTGGGGTTCTTGGCGCTCACCACCCGGGCGGCCCCGTCGGCGGACCTGGTCAGCATCAGCCCCTGGGCCTCCAGCACCCGGCGGGCGAACTCCCCGCTCTTCGGGAACCGGTCGGCCGGGGCCGCGGCCAGGGCCCGGGCCAGGACCGGCCGCTCGGCCTCCGGGACCAGCGACAGGTCCGGCGGCGGGCGGACGAACCCCTTCGGCAGCTCCCCGACCGGGGCCGGCGGGAACGGGAACGCCCCGGTCCGCAGGACGTGGTACATGACGGCCAGGCCGTACTGGTCGGACGTGTCCGCCTGGTACCCGTTGAGCACCTCGGGGGCGGCGTAGTCCCGGGTCCCGTGCCGCGGGCAGGGGGTGGCCGGGCCGTGGGTCGGGGTGGCCAGCCCGTAGTCGGTCAGCTTGGCCGTGTCGCCGAAGAGCAGGACGTTGTTCGGCTTCACGTCCCCGTGCTGGAACCCGACCGTCCGCCCGGCCCGCTCGTGCCGGCGGGCGTTCAGGAAGTCGAGGGCGCCGGCCACCTGGGACAGGTACAGCCCGAGCTGGGCCGGCGGGATCGGCTGGCCCAGGTCGTTGTGGTACAAGAGCATCAGGTCGAGCAGCGTGCCCTCGGCCAGCTCCATCCCGACGACGACGTACCCGGGGACGGTCCAGACCCCGTGGGTCTTGACCAGGTGGGGGTGGTCGAGGGCGGCGAACGACTGGATCGACCGGACCTCCCGGGCGGTCGTCCCGGTGTTCGAGCACGGCATGAACTTCAGGGCGACCGGCCCGGCCGGGGAATCGGCCTCCCACACCTCGGCGAACCCGCCCCGGCCGCGGACCCGGCGGAGCCGGACCCCGGGGGCCGGCTCCGCCCCCCCGCCGAGGGCGAACGCCCCCGGGGTGGTCGAGCGGATTTCCGGGAAGAACGTCACCACCACGCCCCCGGCACACGGACGCTCAGACCGGGGCGAGAACGGATCGGGCCGGCCTGTTCGGAACTGTAGCACAGGAAGGGCGGAAGGGAGGAGAGGCCGGAGCGGGGGACGACCGGATGTCGCCCCGAAGGGGCGTCCGGGAATAGCCCGGGGCGCCAGCCCCGGGTCCCGGGGCTAACACAATCTGGAGCCCCGAAGGGGCGACCCGGACCTGACGGGTCGCCCCTTCGGGGCTCCGTGTGTTCTCGGATCACCCCACCCGGGGTTTCACCCCGGGCTATTACTATTCCCGGACGCCCCTTCGGGGCGACGAACGCCGGCCACTCACGCCCCCCGCTCGCCGGGATCACCCAACACGCTCACCGACCACCCGACCGGCCGGCCGTCCCGGTACGGCATGACCCCGTGGAACGGCGGGTGGTCGGGGTCGAACACCATCGGCAGGAAGTACCGGTCGCCCTCCCACAAGGGAAGCGACAAGACGCGGTCCACGGCCACCCATTCGAGCGGGCCTTCGGGGCTCGCGGCGAACGGCGTTCCGGCGAACCGGTCGACGCGGAAGATGAAGCCGAACCAGTCCTCCCCGCCCTTGCCGAACCCCGGCCACGAGACCGTCCCGGCCAGCTTCACCGCCTGGCACTCGATGCCGGCTTCTTCCCGCACTTCCCGCCGCAGCCCGGCGACCACGTCCTCGTCCGGGTGGAGCTTGCCGCCGAGGCCGTTGTACTTGCCCAGGTGGGCGTCCCCCGGCCGGGCCGTCCGGTGGACCAGCAGCACCCGCCGGCCGTCCGGTGAGAAGACGTAGCCCAGGGTGGCCAGGATCGGGGTGTAGGGCATGGTCAGGTGAAGGCTGGAGTTCACCACAGAGAGGGTCCGCGCGGGCGGGGGGAGAGGACACCGAGCAGACAAGACGAGTCGGGTTCTTGAAATCAGGTCCCCTCGGTGTTTTCCTCCTCCGTGCCCTCTGTGACTCTGTGGTGAATCTCGTCTTTCTCTCCGTCATAACCCGGGGCCGGCTTGAGCCCGGCGATGACCGCCCGGACGGCCTTCAGGTCCTCGTCCGTGACGCCCTCCCGGCGGGGGTAGCGGCGCTCAAGCCGGCCGAGCAGCGTCTCCCACATGTCCCGGGTGACGGGGACGGTCCGGTCCCACTCGGTCCGCCGCCGGAACCGGACCTTGAACGTCCACTTCCGGGCGAACTTCACGGCGCAGACGAACCGCCGGGCCCCGGTCGCCGGGTCGTCGTCGGTCCACTCGACTTCCATCGCTCCCTCTGCTTGGGAGGGCGAGGCTCCCGCCGAGCCGGCGAAGCCGGTGCGGTCGCCGGCTCGGCGGGAGCCTCGCCCTCCCGGGCAACCGGGCTTCACCCGGGCTCGCTCCGACCCGCTCCGGGGCGGTAGAATCCAGCTTACCGGAACGGGGCCCGGCCACCACCGCGGCGGAACGGATGCTGATCTACCACGGCCACACGGACATCGTCTACGCCCTGGCCTTCTCCCCGGACGGGTCGGTGCTGGCCTCCGGCGGGAAGGACGGGGCCGTCCACCTGTGGGGCGACGGCGGCTCGGACCGCACGGCCGACGAGGCCGAGCTGTCACCGGTCCACGCCCTCGCTTACCTGCCGGACGACCGGCTCGCGGTCGGGTCGGCGGCCGGGTGGTCCGTCCACCGGCCGGGGTCGGAGCCCCGGCCGACCCCAACCCCGGTCGCCGCGGGCGTCGGGGTCACGGCGCTGGCGGCCGCCGGCCCGAGCTTACTCGCCGTCGGCTTCGGTGTGCGGTTGAAACCCGACCCGGGGGCGTTGGAGCTATACGACCTGGCCGCCCGGCGGTGGGTCAGCCCGAGGTCATACGAGCCGAACGGCGTCCGGGCGGTGGCCGGGTGCCCGGCGAAGGGGCTCGTCGCCTGGTCCACCGGGCACAAGATGGCGAAGGTCCGCGACATCCGCCGGCCGGACCCGGTCCACTTCACGCTCACCCACACCAGCCCGGCCGTCGCCCTCTCGCCCGATGGGTCGACGTTAGCCGCCGCGGTAGACTGGGGGGTGAAGCTGTTCGACCTGGCCAGGAAGCAGGAGCGGGCGACGATCAAGGGCCACAAGGGGGCGGTGGCGGCGGTGGCGTTCAGCCCGGACGGGCAGACTGTGGCGACCGGGAGTTGGGACGGGACGGTCCGGCTGTGGGACGCGGCGTCCGGGCGGGAGGCCGGCGGGTTCACCAGCCCGGCCGGGAAGGTGTACGCGGTGGCGTTCGCCCCGGACGGCGGCCGGCTGGCCGCCGGCGGCGACACCGGGGCCGTCGTCGTGTGGGACGTGGGGTGAGAACTGAATTTTTTGGGCTTCTCAGCTTGAATGGACCAACTATAAACTGTACAATCTGACTATGCATAAGGAGCAATTGCAATGACTTTAGGATCGGAAACTTTGCTCGCAACACAAGCTGTTCGCGAGTTGGTGCGTCGTACCGATGTTCGGACCATCTGCTTTGCATGGATCGACGACGTGTTCAAGCGTCAGGGGTTAAGGCAGCATCACCTCGGACGACTGGCGAAGCTCGGCTTGCTCCGGCCCGGCGAACTCGTCAGAGCTGGGAGTCGCCGTTACTACGAATTGACCGACCACCCGGCCTGGGCTGCCGGACCTTGACCTACGACAACGACTACTTTCTGATCCCTACGTCCCATATGAAGACGTAGTCTTGCGTGGTCGTGACGAGGGACTTGCCGTCCGACGTAAAGACCACATTCCCCCAGTTCGAGAAGCCCTTGCCGCCGATCGCCTCCGTCCTGAGTTGTTCGGCATCGGTCTTGGCATCCCACATACGCACGCTGCCGTCCTCGTGGTCCAGTGCAAGCCGCGATCCGTCGGGTGTAAAGGCCAAACCGACCACCTTCTGGCGTGGGGCTTGGACCTGCCGCACCAGCGACTTCTTCGTGAGGTCCCAGTAGCGGATTTTCAGGTCGTCGTGTGCCGAGACACCGACCTTGCCGTCCGCTGAGATCGCGCACGCCGTAAGGTAGGACCGATCGAGTTTGTTCGTCGCCATCAGTTCAGTCGATTTAGAGTTGGCCAAATCAATGAGGTAGAGTTCACGAGCTGAAGACGTGTCACCCACGATGGCTAAAGCGAACCCGAGGTCCGGCGTGATTTTGACCGAGATCGCTCCGTGACGGTTATACTGGGAAGCCGGGACTGGAATACGCTTTACAGTCTCGTTCTTGCCCAGGTCCCAAACCCGGAACTCCTCGGACTCCCTCCACGCCCGACTCCAGCCTGTGCAACTGACCAGACGCCTACCGTCCTCTGACACGGCCAGTGCTGTCACCCGGTCCCGGTGCCCGTCGAGCCGTTTGACCTCTTTACCCGTCGCGACCTCCCACACTCCGATCGTCGTGTCTTTGCTCCCCGAGAACAACAGCCGCCCGTCTTTCGAGAAAGAGAGCGAGTCAATTTCGTACTGGTGTTCGGCGATCGTCCGGACGGCTTTCCCCGTCGCGGCGTCAACGATGAAGATCGTGGCCGCTTTACCCATCAAGCCGGCAGTCGTCCCGACCGCCATGTACTTCCCATCGGCTGACACCGCGACCGACTGCACGCTCCGCGTGTTGAACCGTAACTGTTCGCGGTCGTAGCGCGGCTTGAGGAAGGGCTGCGTGACTCCGCCGGCGGCCGTGGAGAAGACTACTGACGCAACGAGAAGGTGCCGGGCCATTTGACTACCGATGGCGAGCGGAGGAAGCCTATGCCGAGAGTAACCCTTCTGTGTTGGTTGAGCAAGCAAGTTTCCCGCCTTGTTCCCACAGTCTTCCCAAGCACCGTAATAGACGATTCACACTTCCGCGAAGTTCTTGAGCATCCGCAGCCCCACGTCCTGGCTCTTCTCCGGGTGGAACTGGGTGGCGTACACGTTGTCCTTCCAGACCGCGGCGCAGAACGGGCCGGGGTAGTCGGCCTCGGCGGCGGTCAGCCCGTCCGCGGCCGGGGCCGGGTGGTACGAGTGGACGAAGTACACCGCCGGGTCGGCCGGCAGCCCGGCGAATAAGGGGCAGGCCGACTGCGTCAGCCGGAGGCTGTTCCAGCCCATGTGCGGGACCTTCAGCCCCGGCGGCTGGGCCAGCCGGACCACGTCGCCGGGGAACAGCCCGAGCCCCGGGTGGACGCCGTCCTCGTGGCTCCGGTCGAACAGCAGTTGCAGCCCGAGGCAGATGCCGAGGAACGGCCGGCCGCCCCGGATGTGCCCGGCGATGACCTCGTCCAGCCCGGTCTCGCGGAGCTTGGCGATGGCGTCCTGGAACGCCCCGACCCCGGGCAAGACCACCTTCCGGGCCTCGGCGATCCGGTGCGGCTCGGACGTGACCTCGGCCGCGAACCCCACCCGCTCGAACGCCTTCTGGACGCTCCGCAGGTTGGCCATCCCGTAGTCGACGATCACGATCCCGGCAGACATGGTCGTAGGGCCGGCTGTGCCGGCCATCCTGAGCTGGGGGGCGGCCGGCACAGCCGGCCCTACCGGGGACACCCTTACCGGGTCGCGGGTTCGGGGGTCGGGGCGTCGTCCTTCCGCCGCAGGAGCAGCCCGGCGGCCAGCATCCCGACGCTGACCAGCCCGACCACCACCGCCAGCATCCGCAGGTCGAGGAAGACGAACTGGACCCGCGGCCCGACCCACGGCCAGGCCAGCCACGTCGCCACCACCCCGACCGCCAGCCCCGGGCCGAACGGCAGCTCCCGCTCGAACTCCCGCCCGCGGAATAGTCCGACCACCCCGGCCGGCAGCTTGAACACCAAGAGGGCCGCGAACGCCCCGGCGAACAGCGACAGCACCGCCGGCTGCCAGCCGAGGAACGCCCCGGCCAGGAACAGCAGGTCGGCGTCCCCCAGGCCCAGGGCCTCCCGCCCGAACCCGGTCTCGAACAGCCACTTGATCCACCGCACCACCAGCGACCCGGCCAGGGCCCCGAGGAAGCCGTTGACCAGCCCCAGCTTCCAGCTCCCGGCGGGCAACCAAGCCGGCAGCGGCCCCCAGAACGGCCACGGCTGGACCCCGACCGGAATCCGCCCCCAGCACTCCGACAGGCTCCACGGGGCGGCCGGGGTGAACCCGGCGGCCACGGCCGCGGCCGTCGGGGCGACCGCTTCGGCGGCCGGGTGCGGCCACGGCCACGGCATCAACGCCCCACCGACGATCCCGACCAGTGCCCCGGTGAACGGGATGGCCGGCGGGATGATGCGGTGGCCGGCGTCGATCACCGCCGCCGCGATCAGGCACGACACCAGGACGGCGTGGTAGCCGAAGACCGCCAGCCCGACCGCCGACGGGGCCGTGTTCCCGCCGACCGGCTCGTACCGGGCCCCCGGCAGCCCGTGGACGTTGAACACCACGTCCCACAGGAACAGCCCGAGGAAGGCCAGCCCGGTGCCGACCTCGACCCACAGGTAGCGGGCCGAGAACTCGGCCTTGCAGAACCGGCACCGGCCGCGGAGCCGGAGGTAGCCGACGATCGGGAGGTTGTCGAGCGGGCGGATCGGGCGGAAGCAACTGAAGCACCGGGACCCGGGCCAGAGGACGCTCTTCTCGTAGGGGAGCCGGGCGACCAGGACGTTCAGGAACGACCCGACCATCAGCCCGAGGACGAGGGCGAAGCCGCACCAGACGGCGGCGGGGAGGACGACGAGCCAGTCCATGCACAGAGGATAGCGGCGGCCGCCGCGTCCGGCGACAGCCCGGCCGGGACAGCGAGGTGGGCCGTCTGCCGGTACAGCGGCTCCCGGGCGGCGATCAGCGTCCGCACCTCGTCGAGCCCGCCGGTCGCGGTCAGGTTCGGCCGGCGGGCGGCGGTCGTCGGGTCGGCTTGCAGCCGCTCCCAGGCCACCTCCGGGGTCACGTTGAGCCAGACGACGAACCCGGACCGGCGGAGCAGCTCCCGGTTGGCCGGGCGGAGGACGGCCCCGCCGCCGGTGGCGACGACGGTGTCCGTTCGGCCGCACAGCTCGGCCAGGGCGGCGGCCTCGCGGTCGCGGAACCCCCCTTGCCCCTCGGCGGCGAAGATGGCGGCGATCGTCTTGCCGACCGCGGCCTCGATGTGCTCGTCGGCGTCGGCGAACGCCCACCCGAGGCGAGCCGCCAGGGCCCGGCCGACGGTCGTTTTCCCCGAACCCCGAGGCCCGACGAGCAGGATCAAGCGGGCGGACATGTCGGCTCCAGGACCTCGGCGGCCCGCCCCCGGCCGGCCCGCCACCCGGCCACCGCCCCGAACAGGCCGTACCCCAGAACCATCACTGGTCCGACGGCTTCCGGCGTCCCGAGCGGTCGGCCGAGCACCGCCACCACCGCGGCCCCGACGACGAGCCCGATCCCGGTCCCGGCCAGCCCGCCCCGTCCACCGCGACCGAGGAGCCGGCCGGTCACGATCGCCCCGAGCCCGGCCCCGATCACCAGGGACATCCCCGCCGCGAACCAGTACGCCTTCCGCCCCTCGTCGGTCGGCTCGACCTTTACCTGCCACTTCCCGTTCTTCCACTCCTTCGCCGGCGGCGGCTGAGCCGGCGGGCCGGCCGGGGCGACGCCGGCCGCCGCCAGCACCACCGCAAGAGCACAACCGATCCGGCCTCGGGTTGTCATGTCCGCACCCGCTATCCGACGGGCTCGCGGCACCAGTAGATCAGGTCGGTGGCGGCCGGGGTGCCGCCGGCCGCCCGGACCAGCACCGCCACCTGCCCGCGGTGGTACGACGAGTGGCCGAACAGGGTGGCCAGCGCGTCCTCCACCCGGTTCCGGAACCGCCCGCCGTCGTAGGCCCGGTACTCGAACTCCCTCACCAGATCGGCGTCGGTCAGCCCGGCCAGGTACTTGTCCCACCCGGCGGCCGTGAACCGCCACTCGTCCGACACCGCGGCGAGGTCCGGTTCGATGTCGTCGATGAACGGCGGCCCGACCGGGCACGGCCCGCCGCCGAGCCGGTACAGCCACATCTGCCGGGTCACGGCGATGTGGCCCATCAGGGCGACGGCCTTCTTGTACTCAGGACCGCCCCGGCGGTCGGCCGGGACCGTCCCCAGCGACGCGAACACCTTCGCGTGGGCGTCCCGCTCGTACACGAACCACCGCCGGAACCGGTCCGCCAGTCCGTCGGCCGCGGCGTCCGTCGTCATCGTTCGCTAGCTCCTTCGGGCCGGGCGGGTCGGGGCGGCGGAGCGACCCGTCCCGCATCCCAGGGCGTCACCCCCAGACGGATCGATTTCCCCTCAACGACGCTGATCACCTCTTTTCGGGTGGCTGTCGTGGCGAGGGTCATCGAACTCTCGATCCCGCTCCCCGGGGCCTTCCATTCCCACCGCTCGGCGGTGACCGAGAAGCCGGGGCCGTCACCAAACTTGGTCGACCCGCGGCGGGTTGGCTCGCCCATGGTGGCCAGCACCTCGGCCTCGGTGATCGGGGCGTTTCCCTTCTCGATCATCAGGGCCTTAAACCCCTCCTCCGACTCCCGTGGGACGTACTTCACCACACCCCCGCTGCCGGGCCGCTTGCCGGCTGCCGGGGCGTCTTTCGCCCCGCCCTTGCCGCGGACCGCGTAGAACACTCCGCCCCCGACCGTCCCGACCAGAAGAACCCCGAACAGGACCGCCGCCCAGACCGGGAACCTAGCCTGAGCCGGGCCCCTCCCCCGCGACCGCTCGTCGCCCCTGTCATCTCGGACCAGCGGCCCGGCGACCACCAGCCGGACCTGGCATCCGGGGCACCGGACGACCGACCCTGCGGGCCCGTCCGGGACGGACAGGGCGGCCGAGCAGTCGGGGCAGGTGATGCGCATCGGCACTGACGGGCTCCGGTCGGCGGTCAGTCGTCGTCCCCGTCTTTCACGTCGTCCGGGCCGTCGGTCGCCCCGGCGTCGTCCAGGGTCCGGGTCAGCGGGGACAGGGCCTTGCGGACGATCGACCGCATCAGGGCCAGGTCCGGGGACTGGCCGGTGAACAGCTCGACCTGGGCGGCCGCCTGCCGGACGAACATCTCCACCCCGGTGATCGTGTCGCACCCGCGGCTCTTGGCCTCCCGGATCAGGAGCGTCGTCTCCGGGTTGTAGATGGTGTCGAACACCAGCACCCCCGGGCGGAGGATGCTGAAGTGGGCCGGGGCCTCGTCCACGTTCGGGTGCATCCCGACCGGGGTGCAGTTGACCAGGATGTCGTAGTGGACGTTGTGCCGGGCCTGCCAGTCGACCGTCTTGCAGTGGACCTCCTCGGCCAGCTTCTGCGACCGCTCGACGGTCCGGCTGGTGATGGTGAGCTGGGCCCCCTCCTTGTGCAGGGCGTGGGCCACCGCCCGGGCCACCCCGCCGGCCCCGAGGATCAGCACCGCCAGCGACGGGAACTCCGGGACCGGCCCGCCGGCCGCCTTCTCCCGGAGGTGGGCCTTGAGGGCGTCGACGGCGGCCGCGTAGTCGGTGTTGGCGGCCACGAACTTCCCGTCGTCCCGCAGGACCAGGGTGTTGGCCGCCCCGGTCGCCTCGACGGCCGCCGCCTTCTCCCGGGCCAGCCCGGCCGCCGCCTCCTTGTGCGGGATGGTCACGCTGTACCCGTGGACCGGAATCTCCGCGTAGTCCTCGACCGCCTGCGGGAACTGCCCCCGGGGGATGCGGAACGGGAGATAAACGGCGTCCACCCCCAGCCGCCGGTACAGGTGGTTGTGTAGCAGCGGGCCGAGGCTGTGCCCGACCGGGTCGCCGGCCACCCCGTACACGGCCGTGTCCCGGCCGATGGCCCGGACCGGGTAGGTGGTCTTGAACTCCTCCAGGCTGGGCAGCCCGGGGGCGATGCCGCGTTCCTTGTTGAACGCGGCGTAGATCCACGGGGCCCCGAACTTCAGGCTGAGGAACCGGCTCGGCTGCCCGACATCCCCCATGCAGAAGGCGACCGTCGGCTTCGGGGCGGCCCGCTGGAGCCGCAGCACCCGGGCCACGTCGGCCGGCGTCTGGGCCAGGACGGCCAGCTTGTACACGTCGGCGTCCTCCCGGAGCATCCGGGCGTACGTCTCGTCCAGGTCGGACGGGGTCTCGGTCAGGTTGTGGTAGCTGACGATCCGCCGGACCTTGCCGAACCGGGGGATGGCCTTGGCGACGTCGAGTTCGAGGTCGACCCACTCGAACGCCCCGGAGACGATCGCCTGGCGGAGGAGGATTTGGCGCTCGGGCTCGGTCCCGGGGAACCGCCCGCCGTCGGCCGGGCGGCGGAGGGTGGCCACCCACGGGCACTGCTTGAGCGGGGCCAGCCGCTTGAAGTCGACGGCCTTGGCCAGGAAGTCGAGCCGCAGCTCGACGAACTTGGCCCCCCGCTTGACGGCCTCCCCGAGTTCGGCCATCACCATCTTGTGCCGGGTCCGGCCGACCACCACCAGCACCCGGTCGACGCCGAGGTCCATGACCCGCCCCCCGCCCGAGCCGCAGTTGCCGCGCGACCCCACTTTACCACGGCCGGGGAAAAGAACCAGGGGGCCGGCCGACGTGAGGGCCCGCGGGCCGTGGTGCCGCCCCGGGCGTGCAGTCTTCCGCCGCCCCGAAGGGGCGTCCGGGAATAGCCCGGGGCGACAGCCCCGGGATCGAAGATCGAAGAACGATCGGAGCCCCGAAGGGGCGACCCGCGCGCGGATGGGTCGCCCCTTCGGGGCTCCGGTCATGTGTTGAAACCAGGGACCCGGGGTTGCACCCCGGGCTATTCCCGGACGCCCCGTCGGGGCGGCGGGCTGCTACAGCTTGCTGGCTTCCTTGTACATGACGTGCCGGCGGACGATCGGGTCGTACTTGCGGAGCGACAGCCGCTCCTTGGTGTTATTCCGGTTCTTCTCGGTGAAGTAGCAGTGGTCGCTGGCCTCGCTCTTGAGCTTGATCGTCGAGCGGGCTTCCTTGGCCTTCGCCATGTCCGGGGCCTCCGCGGGGGCGTGGTAGTCTAGGCCGGCCCAAACGCCGGCGGCAGACTGAATACCATAGCGGGTTCCGGCCGAAAGGAGGAGGGGGACTTTCCGACCGGTTTCCCCCACCCGGGTGTTGCCCCGGGCTAGGTTGCCACGGGACTCCGGCCCTCGGGCCCAGTGCCTTGAGGGCTGAAGGCCCGACACAACATAGCCCGGGGTGAAGCCCCGGGTAAAAAGGGCCCCGGGAGGCCGTATGCTCGGGCCGGCGGTCGCACTCGCGGTCCTCGTCCCGGCGACGGCCGGCGTCCTGGCGTTCGCCGCCCTCACGCTCGCCGGCCTGTTCCCCCGTCGTGCCCGGTTGCCGGCCGCCCCGACCCACTCGTTCGCCGTCCTGATCCCGGCCCGGGACGAGGAGGCCGCCCTGCCGGCCGCCCTCCGGGCCGTAGCGGCCCAAGATTACCCATCCCAACTCGTCCGCGTCGTCGTGGTCGCCGACAACTGCGGCGACGGGACGGCGGCCGTCGCCCGCGAGCTTGGAGCCGAGGTCGTCGTCCGCGACGACATCGGCCGGCCCGGGAAGGGCTACGCCGTCGCGGCCGGCCTCGACGCGGTCCTACCCACCCGGCCCGACATCGTCCTGATGCTCGACGCCGACGGGACGCTCAACCCGACCGCCCTCCGCGAACTCGACGCGGCATTCGCGGCCGGGGCCGAGGCGGTGCAGTCCGCGGTGCGGTTCGGCAACCCAGACTCCGGGCCGGGGGCCTACGCGGCGGCGGTCGGGGCGGCGGTGGACGACACGCTGGCGGCCGGGCGGGGGCGGCTCGGGCTGTCGGTGCCGCTGCGGGGGATGGGGATGGCGTTCCGGGCGGACGTGCCGCGGCGGGTGCCGTGGGCGGCGTTCGGGGTGGCCGAGGACGCCGAGTACGCCCGGCAGCTCCGCCGGGCCGGGGTGCGGGTGGGCTACTGCGGCGGG